>JABDPQ010000056.1 GCA_013042695.1 Desulfobacterales bacterium
GATCTTTCCAACGCAAAATATATCCTGATCTGGGGCTGTGACCCCGTTGCCAGTAACCGAATGGTGCCCGCAACCATCAAGCGGCTTGGTGATGCACTCGACCGTGCAACTGTGGCTGCAGTAGATCCCCGTCTGACCACAAGTGCTGCAAAGGCAAGTGAGTGGCTGCCGTTAATGCCGGGGACCGATGGTGCTCTGGCGCTCGGTATTGCCCATGTAATCCTAACCAATGGAGTCTGGCACAAGGATTTTGTCGGCGATTTCAAGGATGGCGTAAATCGCTTTAAAGCTGGCGCCATGGTCAACGAGGCTGATTTTGTCGAAAAAGAAACGCACGGTATCGTCAAATGGTGGAATATTGCCATTAAGGATATGACGGCTGCCAAAGCTGCAGAGTTGAGTGGTGTTCCTGCTGATCAGATTATGCGCGTGGCAACGGGGATGGCTGCTGCCGCGCCAAACGTTGTTGTCTGGATGGGCCCTGGTGCGGGCATGCAGGCCCGAGGCGGTTATTCTGCCATGGCTGTTCACGCATTGGGCGGATTGGTGGGAGGTATCGACAATGAGGGGGGAACAATGCAGACAGCCAAGATTCCCGTCAATAAACTCAACAAGGATATCCTGAAAAAGTACCAGGACGATGCTGCCAAGAAGCATTCCAAAATGGAGAAGATTGATCAGCGCGGCAGGCTTGAGCTACCGGCAATTGCCAAGGGTAAATCAGGCGGTGGTGTTTCGACCAACAATGCTGCGACCGGAATCCTGAACAAAGATCCATATGACATCAAGGTTCTGGTAGGATATATGAACAACTTCGTATTTTCCTGCAACGGCACAGATCGCTGGGAGAAGGCCTTGTCATCTGTGCCCTTTACCGTGCACCTCACCACCAATGCTTCTGAGTTTACTATGTTCGCAGATATTATTCTGCCCTGCACGGTTAACATGTTTGAGCGCTATGGGTTCGTCAAGACTAAAGCGAATCGTTATGCAACCTGTACGTTACTACTACCAGTGATAGATCCGCTCTGGGATGTGATCCAGGACGAGTCTGAGTTTCCATTTCTGATTGCAGAAAAACTGAAGGAACGCGGCTTTTCAAATCTTTATGACTGTCTGGTGGAAATGTACTCCGATCCTGAAACAGGAGCCAAACCGAAAGACTCGAAAGAATTCACCGTATACGCGCTTAAATACTACACCATGCCGCTTTGGGACGGGAAAAAAGATACCCATGGCGATAAGATCAACGGCTGGAACGATATGCTGGCAAGAGGCATGTGGAATTCAGAGGCATACAAATATAAGTCGCACTGGGGCGGCAAGTTTAAGACGGCGTCCAAGAAATTCGAGTTCTACAGTGAGACGCTGAAAAAGGCACTTGGCGGTCATGCCGAGAAACATAAAGTAGATATCGATACGGTTATGGCCAAAAGCAACTACACTGCCCGGGGGGAGCTGGCCTTCGTGCCCCACCATGAGCCACCGCTGCGGCATGGCAGCAAGAAAGACTATCCCTTCGATTTTATTGATTACAAGTCCCGTCTCAACACCGAAGGACGAAGTCAGAATGCTCCTTGGTACTACGAGTTCAAGCACGTGGATCCAGGTGATGTCGGCGGGCAGGATACTCTGCGGATTAACCCGGTAGATGCTCAGAAATTGGGAATCAAGGATGGGGATAAAGTAAAGATAACCTCTATGGTTGCAAGCGGCGAATGTGTCGCCAGAGTCTGGGAAGGTGTTCGTCCCGGAACAGTGAGTAAGTCTTACGGCCAAGGCCATTGGGCGTATGGTAGGACAGCTACAGGAGACTTTGCCAAGAGTGCTACCAGGGGGGTGAACAACAATACGATCATCCCCTGGGAGCTTGAAAGGCTATCCGGGTCAAATGCCCGAAATGGCGGACATGCAGCCGTTCGCATTGAGAAGATATAGGTAAGGGGAGGACAGAATAATGACACAATATGCAATGGTAATTGATTTGAGAAAATGTGTTGGCTGCGGTGCCTGTGCTCTTGCCTGCAAAACTGAAAACAACACATCACTGAGAAAAAACGGTCAAACGCATAACTGGGCCGATTTCGTTCACGAAACCACTGGAAAGTTCCCTGCAACTCAATACAGGACACTGCCTGTTCTTTGTAATCACTGCAGCAATGCCCCTTGCGTTGAGGCCTGTCCGGTAGAACCAAAGGCCATGTTCAAGACGCCAGAAGGTATTACAATGCACAATGATGAGCGTTGCATTGGCTGTCGTGCCTGCCAGGAGGCCTGTCCATATAGCATGGACGAGGTTGAAAAGGATGGTGCGTTTGGCGAATACAGCGTCATCAGTTTCAATGAGGAAGGCAAACCTACTCAACCATTCTTCACTGATACAAGGCAGCTTATTGCCAATGCTTCAACCTCCGGTGAAGAGTTGGCAAAGATTGCGGGAACGAATCCCCCGCATCAGACAAAGTACAGCCATCCGGACTATGCAAGCGTACGTCGCGATAATATCGTTGAAAAATGTATCCTCTGCGATCACCGTCTAAAAAACGATGAACTGCCGGCATGTGTTGATGCTTGTCCATCTGGTGCCAGGGTCGTTGGCAATATCGAGGATGGCAACAGTGAAGCCGCCAAACTCCTGAAGAAATACAAACATTTCGTCTTACAGCAGGATGAAGGTACAAAGCCGAATGTGTATTACATTCGCGAATATTCAGCACGATAACAGGGTGCTAAACCGTTAGGACATCAGCCGAGTTGAGCGGGCTGGTGTCCTGACTCATTTGCTCCAAATAGGAATATTATGGCAGACCAGCGTGAAATTATAAATCGAGGTAATTGCTTTAAATTACTGGCAGCTTGTTTTTACGAACCAGACAAGGATCTGCTGCTCGAAGAGCAGGTTTGTGAAAATCTCAGCAAACTCCTTGATACGTGGGCCTCCGGCGCGGCTAAGGCTGCCGGTGAAATGACCTTGAGTCTTAAAACCTGTTCGCAAGACCAGCTCAGTATCGACCACGCCGCTCTTTTCGTCGGGCCTTTCGAGTTGATTGCCGCACCCTACGGGTCTGTATACAAAGAGCAAAATCGCCAGGTCATGGGAGAGTCAACAATTGACGTTTTGCGTTTTTATCAAAACGCCGGTCTAGCTGTTGACATCAAAGAACCGCCAGATCACATCGCCATAGAGCTTGAGTTCATGTCTTATCTTTGCACTAAAGAGGCTGAGTCGTTAGCAAGCGGCAATCAGCTGGAAACAGAAAATTTTCGTATTCTGCAGAGACAATTCTTTCAATCTGCCTTGGAATGGGTCCCCCGGTTTTGCGATTCTATAAAGAAAGGTACAAGCAACCCATTCTACAGCGGATTAGCCGATTGTCTTGGTAGGTTCATGGTTACCTGTGAGCGGTTTTATGTCAGGACAGCAGAAATAAACGCTTAAAATGGTGCATCTGGTTTATGCAAGCACTGTCACTCATTAAAGACGTTATTTCCGACAAAACTCTGGCCGTTGAGTTTGATGGAACAAGTTGTTTGAGACGGCGATTGAATAGCTGTGACTGCAGCTATTGCCTCGATGTTTGTCCGGCAGGGGCACTTTTTCTGGATAATCGGCACATACAACATGATACCAGGAAATGCACTCATTGCATGCAATGTACGGCTGTTTGCCCAAATGATGCCTTCTCAATACCAGGGTATGACTTAGATTCCCTGTTCAAATCAATGGAGGATAGGGATTTATCTGTTTTCTCCTGTGCCCGGCAGGCCCAGATCCACCCTGAGGAAAAAGTTGTCCCTTGCATGGGTATGTTGACAATCGAAATGTTGCTCGTAATTGGTATGAAGGGACCTGATGTAACGGCTTTTAACGTAGCAAAATGTCCTGAATGTGAAAACAAGGTAGTTGTTGACTCCTTCATCAATTCCCTCACCTATCTGAAGAACCGCGCTGCTGCTCTGCTTAATACTCGTTTCTCATTGCTAACGCATCAGAATCAAATCAATTCACTGGCGAAAGAGGGCAGAAGGTCCTTCCTATCAGGCATCACAGATAAAATGATCTCAATTGCAGGTTCACAATTCGTGCAAAAAATAGATACAAAAATTGATACTGTATCGCAAAACAGAAGAATCCCAAAGAAAGTACAATTGATCAAAAAGCTCATAGAATCTGTTGATAATGACCAAAAAGCATTAATTACGTCACTCTGTGTCTATCATTTGACTGCCAGCAGCGATTGTACATTATGTCCACTCTGTACCGGTATCTGTCCCACCGGCGCGCTTAAAGTTGACCGATTGGCTGGAGAAAAACAGTTGTTGTTTAGAAATACACTTTGCAGTGGCTGCGGATTGTGTGTAACGTTTTGCAAACAAAATGCAGTACGCCTATTGCCCCCTGGTATTCACAAAATTTCGAAAGGCAAGGAGGAGCACCAGGAGTGTTTGACAGTGTCTGTCCGGAAACTATCGTGTCTGGATAGCAGCTCTTAGCTGTCAGTAATCTATAAAAAACGTTTTATTTCAAATAATTAAGCTAACGGCTATTTGCTAACAGCTTATAGCTTCACCTGGTAAGCTTATTTTTCAAGATTGGAATTAACTAGATCATTGAACTGTCTTTTCAACAATTCTACCTTCAGCTATTTACTGCTCATAGTATCACTTTATAACAAGAGACCTGAAAAGTGACTGATCTTTTGATACCTGTAATACTACTGGCAATCATTTTTGCATTCGTTGCCTTCTTTTATGCATCTGTAGGCTTGGGCGGAGGATCATCATACACCGCATTGCTTGCCATTTTTGGAGCGAGTACGGCGACAATACCTATGGTTTCGCTGACGCTCAATATAGTCGTAACAACTTTTGGGAGTATCCTGTTCTTAAGGCAGGGCCATGCCCGGCTTCGCTTAATCGCACCATTTCTCCTTTCATCTATACCAATGGCCTACCTTGGTGGAATGTTGCATCTGCCAAAAGGTTTTTTCTATGCATTGTTGTTATTGTCTTTATCCTTTGCTGTGATCAAAATCTATTTTCCTGGACCAGCCATATCGTTATCGCTCACTAAACGGCAGCAACTCGCAGTTGCCATATCATGCGGTGCCTTGTTAGGACTCATAGCCGGCATTACCGGCATTGGCGGCGGCGTCTACCTTGTACCGCTCATTATTCTCTTAGGTCTTGGATCTGCAAAAGAAGCAGCCGCTTGCGGCGCCTTCTTTATCTGGGTCAATTCGGTGTCAGGTTTATTGGCCAGGGTTCAATTCAACAGCATCGATATTGTCTACTATGTGCCGCTTGTCGTTGCAGTAATGATAGGTGGTATCACCGGCACGATTTTGGGGGCTGGTCATTTTAAGTCCGGGACCATGCAGAGAATACTCGGCTCCATTCTCGTAGTTGCAATTTTCCTTCTTGGCAGAAAGATGTTCATTCTTGTGGTTTAATCAGAAATCATCTCTGATCGTACGTTTTTACTCGAATTTACTTCAAAAAAACTCAGGTATACTAGTACTTTAAAAAAGTTATATGCTTCTTTGCCAATGCTATTAAAACGATGGCTGGTTTAAATTAACATCTTTGGATAGCGCCTAGACTGTGAGTAAAGGATATAAGATGAAAAGGCGATCGAATTATTCTTTTCAATCTGTTAAAAAGAGTATCATCTTATCAATTTTAAAGTAGACTATCCTCTGCTTTATATGAAAAGCTAGGATTTCTATCCCATGTATCATCAAAAAATCTCGAAGGGCGGGTAGCTCAGCTGGATAGAGTGTTGGCCTCCGAAGCCAAAGGCCGCGGGTTCGAATCCCGCCTCGCCCACCAGTTTCAGCTGTGCTTTCCTCGCAAAAAAACACCGCACTCGCGAACTTTTCCATAGCATTTTCCGAAAACACCAATCGAAAAA
>JABDPQ010000501.1 GCA_013042695.1 Desulfobacterales bacterium
AACTCAACTTGTTCAAGGCCGGGAATCATTCTGAAAATACGATTTTGCTCCTTGTAGGTAAGTTTTGTTTGAAATCCCACTAAATTATAGAGTGTTTCCCGTTTGTTTTCCTTGCGAAGCTGAACAACTGCATGCGGAATTTCATTGGTCCTTGGATTTATAAGGCCCACCGGTTTCATGGGACCATATCGCAGGGTGTCGTCGCCTCTGCTCTGCATTACTTCAATAGGAAGGCATCCCTCAAAATATTTGCTATCTTCAAAATCATGCAGCGGGGTGCAATCTGCCGTGGCAAGTTCGCTAATAAACTGCTTGTATTGATTGCGGTCCAGCGGACAGTTCAGGTAGTCTCCTGGTCCGTCATCATAGCGTGACTTCTGATATATGATGCTCATATCCAGGGATTCGCGGTAAACTATTGGTGCAATGGCATCATAAAAATACAAACGCTCTTTTCCTGTCAGTGCTGCCAGAGATTCGGCCAGTGCTTCGGAACTCAGAGGCCCTGTTGCTACTATGGTCAAATTTCTTGATGGTTCCGGTAGCACAGTGATTTCCTGCCTGACAACAGTTATGAGGGGATGATTGGAAACCCTGCTGCTTATGCGGCTGGCAAACAGATCTCGGTCCACAGCCAATGCTTTTCCGGCAGGCACGGCGCAGGTATCAGCACTATTGATGATCAGTGAATTGAGCTGACGCATTTCATTTTTTAAGAGGCCGACGGCAGAAAAAGAATCATCTGAGCGAAATGAATTGGAGCAGACCAGTTCGGCAAGATCTTGTGACTGATGAGCAGGGCTATACTTCTGAGGCTTCATCTCATAAAGCTGGACAGCGCATCCTCTTGTGGCAAGCTGCCAGGCGGCTTCGCATCCGGCGAGACCGCCGCCAATGATCATTACAGGTGGAAAAAAGGTTTGGTCTGTCATCTCCCCATTATCTGCTTGGTATTAGGGGTACTCAATTAATACCCGGACACGCTTGCGGCCCCAGTTGAGTGCATCAGAGTGAGAGTCAAAATAAAGATCTATGCGGTGCGGACCCTTGATGGCACCGCCACGATCTTCAACCGCTCCCCAACCATAGCCAGGTATGTACATTCTTGTGCCAAAAGGATAGTAGTGAGTGTCTGCGGCAATGGTTCCATCCTGAGGAACGAGATACCAGGGAAAAAGAATGGTTCTGAGTGGAATCATCCATGGCCGGTTGATACTGTCCATGGAAAAAAGCCCTTCTTCCGGCTCATGCGGTTTTGCGCCGCTTGCCGTCATTCCAGAATAAAATCGGCCTCTGTCCACACCTGAGCTGACATAGCGGTTCCAAAAATCAAGTTTCAAATACTTCCAGCTGCCGCGCTCCCAGCTGCAGCACGATGAACAGCCACAGTAGGCAGTTACTTCCAGCTCTTTACCGAGTTGTCTTTTTGCACAGCCGGTAATGAACAGCAGCGCAACACAAATAAGAGCAGGCAAGACGTGCCTGACCATTTTTGTTTTCGCCTTGAAAATAATCGTTCTCATGTGCGAGAAAACCACTTTTTTATGTCTAACGAGTTGAATGTTTTTACAACGGGTCGGCCATGGGGGCAATGCGAAAACAGATCAGCAGCGGCCATGCGCATAAGAAGTGCCCGTATTTCTCGATGATTGAGCTGATCTCCACCCTTTACTGCCGCCTTGCAGGCAATGGTTGAGAGTATTTTATCCAAATGATGCGATGTTGCCTGATCTCGCTCGCTACCGAAATGTTCAAGGATATCGAGAAACATACCCTGTGGGTTATGAGTGCCAGCAAAGGCGGGCACTGCGGCAATTACCCAGGTATTGCCCCCGAAATCTCTGATTGAAAAGCCTAAGGTTTCAAGTCGTTCCTGGTTCTTTTCCACGAGCTGCGACTGAAACGTCGTAAGTTCGAGCGTTACCGGAAACAGGAGGTTCTGGGAGGCTATTCTTCCTGCGGTGTATTGCTGTTGCAACTCCTCATATAAGAGGCGTTCATGGGCAGCATGCTGATCGATGACAACAAGCGTATCTTTATTGCGGCAAAAAATATAAAGATCCTGAAAGTAACCGATGACAATAAGGTCGTCTACCTGCACCTGAACCGGATCTGGCTGACCAGGCTGGCTCTCCTGGCTGGCAGCAGCAGTGGAATTACTGTAGATCTGCCGGTTTGCAAAGGGTAGATGTCTGGCTGCAGCCTGACTGACACCGAAGTCTGATGCAATTTGTCTATTGGGGACATCTTCCCCGAGTTCAACAGGAGCATGTTGCCGTCTGTCTTCAGGTGACGTGTAGCTGCTTATGGGCGGCTCCAGGTTCACTGGCGCGTTAAAAACATCATGCCGCAAACGCTGCTGCTGTTTGATCATCGCCTCTCGAATGGTCTGGCTCACTTTTTGATGGACAAATCGACTATCCTTGAACCGTACTTCATGCTTTGCCG
Organism: Desulfobacterales bacterium; assembly: GCA_013042695.1. Taxonomy (GTDB): domain Bacteria; phylum Desulfobacterota; class Desulfobulbia; order Desulfobulbales; family Desulfocapsaceae; genus JABDPQ01. The sequence goes on from JABDPQ010000501.1 coordinate 2,449, forward strand.
GATGCACATTGACATCTATACTGTCGGGTGGCAGGTCGATAGTAATAAATCCTGCTGGACTCCGACCTTTGAGTAAAAATGATCGCAACCCTTCGTTGACCGCGTGTATGAGCATACGATCTTTGATAGATCTGCCATTGACAAAAAGCCGCAGACGTCCTGCAACCGGTGATGATGATTCTGGCGGCACGAGAAAACCGCTCACCCAAATGCTGTCTCTGCCGGGTGCTCCACTATCGATCTGAATAAAATCACCGGTATAATTGAGCAGCAGTGCAAGACGACGAGATACATCCATATCGTGATCAAAGCGAATCGTTTGCCGACCGTTAATTCGGAGCGTAAACAACACCTCAGGACGGGCGAGACCATAGTTTTTAACGGTATCATCAATATGGGAAAGTTCGGTTCTGGCAGTTCGTAAAAATTTCCGTCGGGCAGGCGTATTGCCAAAGAGATTGTTGATCTCAACGCGTGTTCCGGCTGCCGTCCCTGATTCATGAACTTTTTTTATGCTGCCATAATTGCAGATGACCGTGGAACCAAGCGGGCTGCTCGCTTGACGCGAGGTGATGGTCATTTTTGAAACAGAAGCTATGGAAGGGATCGCCTCGCCTCTGAAACCAAGCGAGTTGATGGCGGAAAGATCCTGCTCGACCTTGATTTTCGAGGTTCCATGCCGCTCAAGACTCAGTAAAACATCATCTTCATCCATTCCTTCGCCATTGTCAATGATACGAATTAGGCGGGTGCCGCCGCCCTCGATTTCAATTTCGATTCGGTCAGCACCCGCATCAAGGCTATTTTCAACCAGCTCTTTTACAACCGATGCAGGTCTCTCTATTACCTCTCCTGCGGCAATCTGATTGGCAAGTTGCTCCGGCAGAATTCGTATTTTGGACATGATTTCTTATCGATAGTAGTTGATCGTATGAGTCTTCGTGGTACAGTAACGCAGATTTGTACTATAGGTTTTACTGCACCAGAATTCAACGTTAGTGATCATCTGTGGCTGCTCCTGGCAAAAAAAAGACAAAGACATTGGTAAAACGTAAAAAACCACTCAATGAAAAGCATGTCACTGGTTTTTTCTTTATAATCAGTCTTGCACTTACTGTCTTTTTGGGAACATTGTTGTTGGCACTTCATCAACTGAAGATTCCTGATATCAGGTCTGTGGCTCATTATCAGCCGCCTCAGACGTCACTGATTTATGATCGGCATGGTGAGATTGTAGAGAGAATTTATAAGGAGAACCGTGTGGTTGTATCACTTGACAAGATGCACCCGCTGGTACCAAAGGCTTTTGTCGCGGCCGAAGACAGCCGCTTTTTTGAGCATCCGGGGTTGGATTTCATCTCCGTACTCAGGGCATTTATCAATAATATCAGGCACGGCAGAAAGGGGCAGGGCGGTTCTACCATCACCCAGCAGGTAGCCAAAGGGCTCTTGCTGAGCCCTGAGAAAACGTATTTACGCAAATTTAAAGAAGCAATTCTTGCCTGGCGCATTGACACACTCCTGAGCAAAGAAGAAATCATCTATATCTATCTGAATCAAATTTATCTTGGTGAAGGAGCATACGGGGTCGAAGCCGCGGCTCAAACGTACTTCAACAAACGTGCGTCTCGGCTTTCACTTGGAGAAGTTGCTCTGCTTGCCGGCCTTCCACAGGCACCCAGCAGATATTCCCCGAAGGATCACTGGGAGCAGGCTCATGCGCGCCAGCGCTACGTTTTAAACCGAATGGCAGCAGATGGCTATATAACGGCTGCACAGGCAAGAGGTGCCTATATAAAGCGCCCCTCCTTTGCATCTTTTTCCCGCAGTTCGAGACATGCGAATGGCTATTATCTGCAAGTCGTGCGATGGCGCGCAGAACAAATGCTGGGTACATCGCTTGAGACCGCCGGAGTGAGAATCTATACCAACCTGGATCAGCGAATGCAGCGAAGCGGGGTGCAGGCGATACGTTCTGGAACCAAAGAGGTTTTTTCCCGTCAGGATCAAACAAGCACCAAGAGCAGGAGTACTCCACAAGGAGCCCTCGTCTGTCTTGACGGGTGCAGCGGCAAAATTAGGGCGCTTGTCGGAGGAACTGATTTCATTAAAACGCCTTTTAATCGAGCAGTGCAAGCGAAAAGGCCTGCTGGATCGGTTTTAAAGCCGTTGGTTTACAGTGCGGCTCTGGAAAACGGCTGGACTTCTCGATCTGTAGTTGTTGATGAGCCTATTTCAATTAGAGGTGCCGATGGCCGTCCCTGGAAGCCAAAGAATTTCAGTGGGCGTTACTATGGTTCGACGACTCTAGAAAACGCCTTTATACACTCATATAACATTGCGGTAATTAAAGTCATGCAGCGTATCGGTATTAAACCCGTTCATGAGATGGCCAGACGGTTTGGTATTACGGCGGATCTGCCTCCTGATTTATCACTTGCACTTGGTGCTGCCGATATTTCATTGCTTGAGATGAGCGGCTCATATCTGCCCTTCATCTGCAAAGGGTCATATATTCAGCCGACGCTGATACATCGAATCACCACTTCAAGCGGCAAAGAGCTTTACCGGCACCGTCAGCGACCTCAGCGTGTGCTCAAAGAAACAGCAGCACGAGAAATGAAAAAAATGCTCATTCAGGCAGTAGCTTCCGGCACAGGGAAAAAAGCCAGGGGGATCCCCGGGATATCAGGTGGAAAAACCGGAACTTCAAATAAGAGCAGAGATGCCTGGTTCATCGGTTTTCATGACCAGCTGATTACTGGTGTCTGGGTCGGCCACGATAAAAACCAGAGTCTGGGCAAGAATGAGAACGGTGGGCGAACAGCTGCTCCCATCTGGCGCTCATTTATGGGCACAGTCTATCGTTAGCAGCAACTCATGATGGTGCGATCTGCAATCTTTATTTGTCAGCTACATTGATACGAGATGCGTTACAAGTTCCCTGTCAGCAGCAAGATTGCCAGTGACCATTATCAGCTGAATATGCCTTTTAAGGTAAAGAAGAAGAGCATTGCCATAATAGCACCGGCCGGCAAGGTGACGAGCCAGCTAATGATTATGTTGATGACAACTCTTAAGTCCAGGGCGCCGATACCGCGTGCAAGACCGACCCCGAGAACCGAACCCACCAGGATATGAGTTGTTGAGACAGGCAAACCGGTTCGGCTGGCAATAACGACAGTCGTTGCAGCTGCAAGTTGAGCACAGAAACCACGCGAAGGGGTGAGTTCGGTGATCTTTTTACCAACGGTCAACATCACCCGGTACCCCAAAGTGACCAGGCCAAGAACAATACCACTGCCGCCAAGCACCAATATCCAAACTGGCAGATCAGACGTCTGCATGACCTCGCCGCCAGAGCTGATAATGGAGACAACAGCTGCAAGCGGTCCGATACCATTTGCAACATCATTTGAACCATGAGCAAAGGCCATGGCACAGGCTGTAAAGAGCATCATGGGGGTGAACACCTTTTCTACACTGGCAAAGTGAAAATCACGGTCAGCTGCACGATCTTCCTTGACTTTACTGATAAGTAACCAGCCTATGCCGGCGGTCAACAGACCAAAAAAGATGGCAATTGAAAAACTCTGAAAAACACTCAAGTTTATTTTCAGGTGCTTTAATCCTTTAAACATGGTGACCAGTGAGATAATGAAGCCAACCAGGAACACATAGGCAGGGGCATAGCGCTTGGCGTTCTTAAGAGGATTCTTGGTATCGAAAATAAGCCGTCTTATGCTCATAACAAGCAAAAAAGAAATAGTCCCGCCAATTACTGGACTTACCACCCAACTGGCTACTACACTGCCTACCTTGCCCCATTTCACGGCATCTGGGCCAATGCCAACGATGGCAAAGCCAATCAACGCTCCGATGATCGAATGGGTCGTGGATACCGGCCAGCCTTTCCACGAGGCTATCATCAGCCAGAATGCTGCTGCAAGCAGGGATGCAAGCATACCGTAAACCAGGATCTCAGGGTTATTGATGATACCGCTTGAGTCTATGATTCCTTTGCGAATCGTACTGGTAACATGCCCACCAGCCAGCACTGCCCCAGCGAATTCAAAGATGATGGCAATGACGATTACCTGTCGGATTGTAACCGCTCCTGACCCAACTGAAGTGCCCATGGCATTGGCAAGATCGTTAGCCCCAATCCCCCAGGTCATATAGAGGCCAAAAATAATTGCCAGAATCATAAAAACCGTTCCGTAGGATGCAATAATTTCCATTTTTTTTCCCGGGTTATTTTGAAATGAAGAGCAGCAGCCGATCAGCGACATTTTCCGCCTGATCCGAAATGCTTCCAAGCAGATCGATGAGCTGATACCAGAACATCACAGAGACAGGATCCAGGCCTTTTTCGTTTTCAAAAAGTGTTTTTTTGGTTCTAAACAATATGTCATCGATGTTATGCTCACTGCGCCGAACACCAGCAATCATTTCGGAAACTTTTTTTTGTTCGCGGCCGCGGAATCCTACCTGCAGCAGTTCATCGAGCTGCTCTACGATATCCTTGGCGGCAACACTGATTTCCATGGTTCCTTCCAATAATTCATCGAGTATGTCCTTGAGTGAATCGGGTACTTCCATGTTCCGAAAGAGCAGGGTTTTGGCAATATCCTCGGTAATATCCGCCATACGATCCTGATCACTCATCAGACTGAGCAGATCTTCCCGGTCTACTGGTAGCAGCAGCGTATACGGCATATTGAGACGGAAGGTTTGCTTAATAGTGTCAGCCTCTGTTTCCAGCTCAATAATTTTATGCCCAAATTCATCCATTTGGTCCCTATCTTGGCGATATAGTGCATCCATCAAAGGAGGTATGAAACAGATGCAGGAGAATACTGTTCTCATATGCTCCTGCACCGGCTTGAATGGCGAACTCCTGAAGAGGCCTGAGAAGGGGGTTGTCGATTTGATATCCATGTCCTTGCGCTCCTGCGGTAAATTGCGGCTGCAAAATATAGTTGAGAACTACCAAACTACCGGCAATTAATGTGTAAAGTAATTGGAAGTGGTTAGGCTTAATTAGCCGATCAAGAGCAGAAAACACAAGAGAAATATGCTCTTTATAATAAAACGTCGAATATATCTGTTGGGAAAAGGCAAGAAAAATACTTAATTATATTTAAATTCAAATAGTTAGAGAGATTTCTAAAACATGATCAGGAAACTGGTGGAGAATTGTCATGACGTCGCTTGTTGCAGTTTTGTGATCATTTTCATCAAGGGTTCGGCCGGGTAGCTTTGGGAAACCATCTTTCCTTTGATTCTGACGAATAATCCGGGGCCCTGCTGGTGAGCACTGTAGACGATATGGTGATTTTTAATGTTACCAACATTGAGCCAGATCGTTTTGAAGGGGTCAAGCGGGGTATGGCCGACGATGACAGGCGTAGATTTGGCAACCTTGAACAGTTTTCGAAGCGATTTGACTTCGGCTTTTCCATATCCGGAAAGATAATGGGGGCGCTTTAGGCGCGTGCTTGTCAGTTCCTTGGCAGCCAGCGGGTTGTTGCGAATATTGATGATCTGCTTTTTCTTTGTTCCGTTGCGTGGAGGTCCTGCATGACAGGCAATGAAGGAGTCACTGACAATCATATATGGTAAGCGGTCATGAAATGTCTGCATCGCTTCGACGTAAGCAACACCCCTGGTGCTCTCGAGAGCTTTTTTCATAAGCAGACACTGCGGCACTCCATTCTTTGATAGATCAGGGTTAAAATCATCATGATTTCCTCGGACATAAAAGATGTTTTCTGGATATGACCGTTTCAAGGTGAGTATCATGTCCATAATCATGATAGAAGCGTCCATGCTCTCCATTTCATTACTATTTTCAGAGTGCACGGCATCACCCAGAATGCAGAGTATCGCTTTATTTGATGCAAGTGCCTCAAGCAGGCAATTTTCAGTGAGGACTTTCAGGAGATTATCAACTTGTGCATGTAGATCTCCGACAATTACAGGGGTTTGCTGGTCAGGTAGATGTAATAAACCGCCAGGCAGTCCTTTTGAGTCGAGAGGTCGGTACGACTCGTTTTCCAGAAGTTCGTTAACCTCGAGTAACAGATCCAATGCTTCTTTTCGCTCCAGCATTTCTATGCTGCTTCCGAGCAGTGAGCGTGCCTGCATCATTGAAGATATTTTGTTAGTAGCTATCTGTTCTCGATTGTCATGATCATCAAGACGTACCACTTTTATCGGCTTCATCTTGTCAATCGGTGTGATTAAAAGGTCTCCTTTCATGTTGCTAATTAATACATGACTTTTTGCCACATCTTTGCTGAAGTTAAAAAGGATGTCAAAGTCGTTATTTGATCGACCGAGCATGACCGTTTCTTCTGGTTGGATTCGGGCAAAACCGCGAATGTTTTTTGCATTACAGCTTCCGGGCTGTCTGATGATCCAGTTTTTATGGAGTCGCAGGTATTTCTTGCTGGCTCCAAGTGGAATTTCAGGCGCAAAACGAAGATGGGTCCTGCCAATCACCACATCAAAACTTTTTCCGTCGTGGGGAATCCGGCTTGCACGCTTAAGTTCCTGCAACTCATTTGTAATGGTAAACCATGGTATCGCAGATTGTCTTAGAATCAATTGCTTCCAGCCACTATATGTCTTAAGACTTGCTCGCGTCTTAATTTCGGCTACGGCCCACGGTGGTAATGCAATCTCTCCTTTTTCGCTAATCAGCATTGGCGCTTGCCGAATATCTTTGCGAATATAGACGTTGAGCCCCGCTCGATGGAGATACAAGGCGATCTCACCATAGGCGTCAGCCTGGCGGATCACCATGTCGAGACTGAGATTGTCATCAACCGGAAAATAGCCGTCTGCTTGTCGTTCGGTCCGCTGATTATAGATCTGTTTGGGAGGGGGGAGGACAAATTCAAAAATGTAGCGATCCTTCCAGTTGGTCCTCAGCAGAGACTGGTTTTGAGGAGGGATTCTGATCCGGGTAAAATCAATGGCCAGCGCATCCGGTGATGCATCCAGCCATTCCTGGTCAAATACGGTGAGAGGCTCTTTGAAACCTTTGTATGGCAAGCCCAGGTGGATTTCACGTGGGCGGTATACAAGGGTTTGGTCTCGCCACCAGCCCTCTTTTGTCAGGTCAAGATAACCTTCATTAGGCCATCCACCTATCTGGTTAATATAATATGTTTTACCTGCACCAGGTGGACCGGTGACCACGAGTTGTCTAAACTCAAGACCGACAGGAAGCTCAATCCCCCTGATGATCTGTACTTCTTTGATCGCTTGGAGCTTTTTATGTAAAGGGTTTTTCATGGCGACAACCATGCAGGCAAGGTGATGTGATCAATTAAAGCAATATTTCAGTAGTGATTATAACATCTTTCAAACTAAAAATCATAAAGATGATCCTGATTGTGTATGGTGAGCGCAGGATTATTGATTTGCGGATGAGGAGATAAGAACTGCATAGAACCAAAAGCAGCGCCACACCTATTTTTCATTGACTGAGGAAGATGAAATGGGGCTGAACAAGCGTGTTGTCAGCAGGCTTTACTCTTCAGGAAGAAGAGGCATCTTTGGGTGGTTTTTATGCCCCAAAAACGGCATTATGCATTGCTTTACTGAACTATTTTATTAGTTTTTTGAAAGAGGGGATATACAGAGAAGGTGCTGTTGAAACAGCGAGATTTACAGAGTCGAAAGATAAGCGTACCTATTTGATTATGTTACCCAGATCCTTAACCTTCTCCACCTGTTCTTTTACTTCTGCAACTTCTTTTACTCCGGGAATATCATCAATCAGGCCTTTGCCTCCATCCTCGACGCCGTTGACCCCTTTTTTAAATGAAGATATCGCCTTGCCCAGACCGGAACCAATTTCCGGAAGTTTTTTGCCGCCGAAAATCAGAAAGGCAATACCGAGTATAACAATGAGTTCTGGTGTTCCAAGTCCAAACATCTATTCTCTCCTTGACCTAAGTCTCTAATTGCCCTGATCAGGCTGAGTTTGAATCACTTTTATCAGATTTCTCCTCGTCGATTTTCTTCGAGTCATCTTTACTGGTGGCTT
>JABDPQ010000756.1 GCA_013042695.1 Desulfobacterales bacterium
CCAACCGCCAGGGAAGAGTAATTGCCACCAATATCAACGGTGGCAGCAGTCACTTCACCGGCACCGTTGGGACGTTCTGTGTAAAAGTCTTTGATTTTGGCATCTGCAAGGCAGGATTGACTTACCGCCAGGCGAAGGAGACAGGTTTTGATCCGATCTACGCTGCTGTGGCTCAGGCTGATCACGCCCATTTTTACCCAAGCTCAGAACTTATCTATCTCTCCCTGGTCGCTGACCGACAGAGCAGAAAGATACTGGGAGTCGAGGCCGCCGGAAAACACGGTGATGCGGTTAAAGCGCGTGTAGACACCATTGCTGCACTTCTGCGACATGGCCTTGACGTTGATGAAGTGTGCAGTCTAGAAACTGGGTATGCTCCCCCATTTGCTTCTGCAATGGACGTTATAAACAATGCTGGTAATGCCCTTGATAATATACTTTCAGGGAGAAACAGACCAATCGATGCAGCTGATTTTTTATTTGAGTTCAAGCACGGTACGACTATGGTGCTTGATGTAAGGGGACAGCGAGAAGCCGAGTCGCTTAAAGAAAAGTATGGTGCACGTTGGCTCAATATCCCTCAGAATGAACTGCGTTCGAGGTGTCATGAAATACCTCGTAATGAGCCGCTCTTCGTGCTTTGCGATACTGGAGCACGTTCCTACGAGACGCAGGTATACTTGGATTCACAGGGTATAACCGACTCGAAACAAATACAGGGCGGGTATGCAATGATTTTAGGTACAGATCCGACATTTAGCAGCTAGGAAAAGGTTATGGACCCGATAGGCACAATATACTCACCATTTAAAACACTGGACAACATGCCTATACAGCCTAAAGGGGCATCAGAAATTATTGGTTCGGTAGTTGTTGATCAGAAGTACCAAGAAGGGCTGGCTGACCTTGATGGATTTAGTCATATCTATCTTATTTATCATTTTCATCGGGCGCAACGGATTGAGCTCAAGGTGATCCCATTTATGGATAAGGTCTATCGGGGTATTTTTTCAACCCGCTCACCTCTGCGGCCCAATCATATAGGTTTATCTATTGTTGAGCTGGTAAAGATAGAGGAAAGGGAGCTTACCGTCAAAGGGGTAGATATTTTAGATGAAACACCGTTGCTGGATATAAAACCCTATATTGATGCATTTGATCTGGTTGAGCAGAGCAGCTCGGGCTGGGTGACAGCAGGCAGCGGCGCGGTTGCTGCAAAACGTTCAGATTCTCGCTTTGTTTCGTGACAGTGCGATAATGTATCTCCACTCGCTTGATCTTACACCAAAGCAGAGCGTTCTCACCATAAGTTCACCGCTGTTGTGATTCGACTGGTTGAGCCCCAAAAACGACATCCGTCATTTTTACGTACCAGGCGGCTGATTGCACCTGGATGATGTAGGCAAGTGCAATCACCAGGGCGGCTTGTGCGCCAGCCTCTCCAAAAGCATTAATAGCCACTGCAAGAGCTATGGAGAGATTTCTCATTACCGTGCCGTAGACAAGCGCAATAGCATCTCCACGAGCAAACATGATCTTGCCGACAATAGATGAGAGAGTAAAATTTAGACAGTAGAGGAGGAGCAGTGGCACAATGATTCCAACAAGCATAGACGGGGCTGCCATGATCCCTTTGGCTTTAAGAGCCATGGCAACAAAGACAATTCCGAGCACTCCAAGCGTTGAAAGCGAGGGGAATCGCAGTGCAATGCGCTGTTTGAACTCGACCATGGAGTAACGCTTCAATAGACTTCTTCTGGTCATTTGGCCGATGAACATCGGAAGAAAGACGATAATACCAATCTGCTGAGCAACTTTACCCAATTCCACCGCAACTGATGCACCAAGCAAGCCGCTGATGTAGAACGGTGTGAGAATCGATCCTAGGGTGAGACCGATTACGGTCATGTTTATGGCCGCCCCAATATTACCCTTGGCAAAGCCGGTCCAGGAAATCGTCATTCCGCTTGTTGGGAGCAGGGCCGCAAGCAAGAGACCCAGGGCGAGTGCTGGCTGATTGGTAAAAAACAACCTGCCCAAAATAAATGCCACCAATGGAATTATGGCGAAATTTATAAACTGGGTAGTTATCTGAAGCTTTACGTCCAAACCTTTTCGGAGGTGTTGGATATTGAGGGTAACCATCATTGGGTAGACCATCAGAAACGTCAACGGCAGGATCAGGGCTTTCATTTTTCCTGTCAGTTCCTGATCGGCAAAAACACCGAATAAAAAACCAGCAGTGAGGAAAAGAGGAATTGCTATGATCAAATTTTTATTGATTTTAAGTAAGATGTTCCACATGGTTATCTGCCTCAAATCGGTTAACGATGTATCTCTTCTTATGGATATCGCTAGCTGCAAATATTGTGTGCATATGCAATAATATGAGCTTGCACTCCTTTGTCAATAGTATATTTCATGAAAATCTTAAATTGCTTGCGGAGACACAGTGACCGATATCTTGGATTCTTTACATTCCTACACGGTAGTTCTTTGGCCTGTATATACGACGAGTGCGCACTGTTTCCTTGGCAATATAGCAGTTGACAGCGTCAGGTTTCGGGAAGTATGATCCGATCCAAAATTTGGGTATATGTTCATATAAAGTGCAGGAGGAAAGGGCTGTATTCTTAACATTTCGCTTACAAAATGGAACCAATTCAAAGAGAAATTGAATCATTTGTAGCTCAATGGCCTATCGCTCAGGATTCAAGTCGTCGAATATTTGTCGAATTAAGGAACTTCTTGCTGAAGCAGGCGGCTACCACGCTGAGTTTTAAACCCCGCCCCGAGGTGTCCTATTCCTTGCGAGCTCGGCATCTCAACCAGCTTGGCAAACCGCTTTTCGTGATGATCGATGTCATTGATCATGAACCACGTTGGCTATCAGTATGTTTTTATGACCAAATGGTAACAGATCCGGAGGATTGGGGTGATTGTGTCCCTGGGGGCCTTCTTGGCGAAGATGGTCTTTGTTTTGATGTCGAGGGTGAATCCGAAGAGCTGCTCGCTTATCTGAAAGAGCGCATCAGTGAGGCACACAACGCAGCTTCAGTTGATATCCTGTAGGGATAACTGCAGAGACTTTGGTAAAGAAACTGAGTTCTGATTATTTTGGTGCTTCTCAAATGCCAGAAGCCTGGCAAAGCGATGGTGTGCTTGTTAGGGTGAACCAGTTGTGATCAAGCAGGATAGCATGAGGAGTTTATGCATGATGATAGAAAAACGCATGTTTGGCAAAACAGGTTTTGAAGTTTCACGTATTGGCATCTCTTCGAGCTTTGGAGCAAATTCAGCGGTCTATGAGGAAGCTTTCGAGCGAGGGTGCAACTACTTTACCTGGGGCACCTTTATCAAGGGCAGATCTACCGAGTTCAAGGGCTTCATCAAACATATGGTGACAGCAGGAAAAAGAGAAAAATTGTTTATCGGAGTGCTCAGCTATAGTCATTCAGCTTTTTTAGGTAACCGGTTTTTAATTTCGGCCCTGAGGCAGCTTGGGCTTGAGTATATTGATGGCTTGATCCTTGGCTATTATTCAAAAAAACCATCGAAGTCCATTGTTGATTGGGCATTGGAACTCAAGCGCCAGGGCACTGTGCGGGCAATTGGCCTAACAACCCACAACCGATCGGTTGTTGTTCCGCTTGCCCAGGAAGGAATACTTGATTTTTTTCATATTCGTTATAATGCGGTACACCGAGGCGCGGAATATGACATTTTCCCCTATATTGAAGAGATGGCCCCCGGACTGGTAACCTTTACCGCAACAAGTTGGAGACAGTTGTTGGCAGAAAAGAAAATGCCCCCGGGGATCTCTGCTCCAAGTGCAGCAGACTGCTATCGCTATGTCCTTTCGCGTCCTGAAGTAGATGTTTGTATGATGGGCGTGAGAAACAATGAAATGCTCAGAGAAAATTTACAGGCAATAGAGAAAGAACCTATGACGTCTGAGGAATTGGAGAAGATGAGAATGATAGGTGATCATCTCTACGGTAAACCGAGGGTAACCTAACCCGCTTTTCATATCAGTCGAGGTAGTCTCAGCGACGCTGCATAAGCGGCTGGATCGACTGACCTTTGG
>JABDPQ010000502.1 GCA_013042695.1 Desulfobacterales bacterium
TATCGAGGAATGGCGTTTCATTAATGAGTTCATTGATATTGATAGCAGAAAGTTTGCCATTGCTGTATTGGAAAATTTATACACTTCTTTAGATGCAGGCGAGATGAGACTTCATGAAGGATACATGCGAGATGGCCAGAAGATATTGTTGCACTGTGAGCGCTCCTATAAAGGCTATGCCCAGATGACAGACGATCTTATTGTAGAGGACGGAGTTTTAGTTGAAGAAACTAAGGCAATCAATCCTCCGTTTATATGTTTGGGTAACATCATAGTGCTCCCAGAAGAGGTGAAACGGGTAGAGGCTGCGATGGCCGAAGGTAAAAATAGGAATCAGGATAAAACGACCTCACCAAAAGCCGAAAGAACAGACATCCATATCATTGGTGGGTTGCTTGACATAGTAAAAGGTGAATATACTTGTGAGCTTCCCTTCAAAACCAATCAAGGAATAATCGATGTGCTTGTAGAAAAGCTCGATGGGTTTTCCGGGATCTCAAAGCGAACGCTTGAAGAGCGATTTGCCAAGGCCAAAAAAGCTCTGTCAGAATACTAATAGTACTCAAACCCATACTTTTTCAATACTCCAGACAACCGCAGTTGCGGTCCATATACCGTAGTTGCGGTGTTTTATTATCATATCACTTCTATAGTCCTCCCAGAACCAACACAGAATCTCTTAAACGTATCTGGAGGAACTATGGACAAGACAACTCTACTCCGACTTCCACAAGTCGAACAATCTTGTGGGCTCAAAAAATCAACAATTTATGCACAAATAAAAGAAGGAACATTTCCACGGCCTGTAAAGCTCGGAGCAAGGTCTGTTGCCTGGCGAAGTAATGAGGTCGACGAATGGATTCAGGCTAGACCAAGAACTCAGTGAATCGAGGATGGAAGCGATGATTAATAAACAACTCCATCCTATCCAGCAGAGCGCTGTTGATCTCCTTGGCGAAGGTTTTTCCGTATTGCCAGTTTACGGGTACGATTCTCCAGACAAACCGAAAGCACCCGCAGTCCCTTCCTGGAAACAGTACCAAACAAACCGAATGGACAGTAACAAAGTGGCTGGCCTTTTCAGAAATGGCTGCAGTATTGCTGTCATCGGCGGTCATGTCTCTGGCAACCTGGAGTGCATTGACTTTGACAACCCTCCACTGTTTAAGCCATTTATGGATATCCTGGAAGAAATCAATGCTGAGCTTGCCGTAAAATTGGTTCAACGAGCAACGCCGTCAGGTGGATTTCATCTCATTTACCGCTGTAAGAGTCAGATTGATAGAAACCTGAAACTGGCAGAGTCAAAGGATGGCCACACCTGGATTGAAACCAGGGGCGAAGGGGGATATTTCCTGACTACCCCATCGCCTGGCTACACAACCATAAAACATGACCTGAAAGACACCCCAGTCATTATTGAAAGAGAACGAGTGCTGCTATTGTCCCTTGCTCGTTCATTGAGCGGACAACCCAATAAGGCCACCACAGACAATTCAGCCCACAGCAGCGATGGCTCAAGGCCGGGCGATGTTTTCAACCGGCGACATACTCATGATATTCCGGTGATGCTGGAAAGCAATGGATGGATAAACACTGAGCGAATAAGCGCGGGTGGCCAGCACTGGACAAGACCGGGGAAACAAAGAGGGACCAGTGGTACCTTGAAAAATGGTTGCCTCTATGTCTTCAGCACAAACACTGATATTCCACCAGGCCCGCATGATGCATTTGGCATTTACACATACCTCATGCACGGCGGCGACTTTGCGGCAGCTGGTCGGGATCTTGCCGCCAAAGGGTATGGGGAGAACTCCTCCGCCACTGATTTTTCCAATGTAAATCAGGAAGATGATGATTGGCCGGATCCCTTGCCTATCGGAGCAGAACTACCCAATGTTGAGCCGATAACCAGGGAAATGATTCCGGAACCCTTTCGGGACTGGGTTATGGATGCTGCCGACCGCATGCAGATACCCGTTGATTTCATCATTGCACCACTTCTCGTAGTCTGTGGCTCTACTGTTGGAACTTCGTGCCGGATCAGGCCGAAGCAGAAAGATGATTGGAGTGTGGTGCCTAACCTGTGGGGCGGCATTGTTGGTCCTCCATCCATGTTGAAAACCCCGGCCCTGACCGAAGCGGTGAACAAAACACTTGGCAGGCTTGAAGTGGCAGCCAGAGAAGAACATGAAGAAGCGATCAATGACTATGAAGCAGATGCCATGTTACGTGCTGCCAAGGAGAAGGCGATCAAGGCCGATATAGAGAAAACAGCCAAGGACCAAAGACAAGGCAGGATGACCAGTAAAAGCCTGGATGAGCTGGCAGAGGAATATAAGAAACTGAAGGCTTATGAAGTACCAACTGAAAGACGCTATAAGACCAACGACAGCAGT
>JABDPQ010000758.1 GCA_013042695.1 Desulfobacterales bacterium
CTCCGACCTCAAAAGCGGTTATCCCCATTGTCGAAAAATACAAAATACCCTTCTTTGCTCCCTTCACCGGGGCTGAACTGCTACGCACTCCTTTCAGAAGATATGTGATCAATGTCAGGGCGAGTTACTATCAGGAAATGGAAAAGCTCGCTTCATATCTGATTGATCAACGGAAATTCAGTCGCATTTCCTGTTTTTACCAGAATGACAGCTATGGTTTTGCTGGGCTCCGGGGAATAGAGCAGGCCCTACAGAAAAGAGGCATGCGTCTGGTGTCAAAAGGTACCTATGAACGCAACACCCTCGCCGTGGTGGGAGGTCTTCGAGACATATACCGTGCTGATCCTGAAGCTGTTGTTCTCGTTGGCGCATACACCGCCTGTGCAGAATTCATCAAACTCAGTAAGTCTAAAATGAAACGGGACATCACCTATGGTAATATCTCTTTTGTCGGCACTGAAAGCCTCAAAGAATCCCTTGGGGCTTATGGATCTGAAGTTGTTGTCTCCCAGGTCGTTCCTGATCCCCAGGATACAAAAATTCCACTTATTAATGAATATAGGCAGTCAATGCGACAATATCAGCATGACGCATCTATTAGCTTCACCAGCCTTGAAGGCTATATTGCCGGTAAACTCTTTGCACAGATTGCTCAAGCAGTCCCTGGAGAATTAACCAGAGAGGCTTTCATCACTACCATGCAATCTGTAGGGACCTTTAACCTTGGCGGTGTAACACTGCTCTTTGGTCCAGACGATCATCAGGGACTTGATGCCATCTATCTGACAACTATTTACCCATCAATACTCAAACTCGATATTGAGCAAAATTAGACCGTTTCTATTGCGCAACATGGGACATTTTCTGCACCAATTACACTTCAAAGTTGATGAATCAATGCCTCATTTCAGCTTCAATGGGTGTGGCGATGGTGATTAAATCAAAAAAAGTCTCTCTTTCAGCTGCACCATTTTATGCCTCACTTCTGGTAATTCTGGCCCTGGCAATTTTCATTGGCATATTTTGGACAATTAATGAATATCAGGCCCATCAGGAAAGTATAGTAAATATTCGTCAGACCTACGAGGAGCAATACAGGATACGTGTTAAGGAAGAGCTGGAAAATGTGGTCGAATTTATCGATTATACCCGAAACCAGACCAATGTCTTCACCGAAGAGGAGATACGTGACAGAGTACAGTCGGCCTACACCATCGCTTCTCACCTCTATAGCGTTTATAACGATCAGCAAAGTATTGAAGAAATTCGCTCCATGGTTGCCGAAGTTCTCAGACCGATGCGGTGGTATGGTGGTCGTGGCTATTATTTTACCGGACAAACCAAAACCAAAATTATCGATCTCTTTGCCGATGAACCCTATTTTGAAGGACGAGTAACCCTTCAACTTCCTGAAAATTCGTCTCATGACGTTATTGACGATATCATTGAAATCGTCATCGACAAAGGGGCCGGAACCTATCGCTACAACCTGGTAAAACCTGCTTTTGAGAACCAGGTGTTTTCTAAAATATCTTTTGTTAAGTATTTTGCTCCGCTGGATTGGTTTATCGGGGCCGGCATCTATAACAACGATATGGAAAATCTGAACCAGGCAACAGCACTTACAAGGATTAAGCAGATGCAGTTTGGCCAGGGTGGTGAGATTTTTGTCTTTCGGTTTGACGGGACCATTCTCTCTCACAAAACTGAACAGCTCATCGGCCGCTCCATTCGCAGCCTGAAAAACGAAAAGCAGGCACCTTATGGGGAAACAGTCTGGGAAATTAGCAGAGGCAATGGACCAGGACAAGGGTATGCAACGTATATGGGAACAAACCCGGAGACAAAAGGCTTACAGCAAAAACTCTGCTATGTTCAGTCTTACGACGATTGGGGCTGGGTGATTGTCTCCAGTATGTACATGAACGAAATGGAGGATCTGATTACTGATGCCACCAGCAGATATCGCCGAATCTCTTTTAGAAATGTCTCCACATTTATCATTTTGTTCATCATGGCAGTCTCTCTGCTTCTTTTTGTTGCGTACTATTATACGGTTAAAATAAAGCAGGGGTTCAGTCTCTTTACAGATTTTTTCAGACAGGCAGCAGACTCCAATCTGAAAATCAAAACAGATGCCCTTGCCTTTAGTGAGTTTGAAGACCTCGCCCAACTTGCTAACCAGATGGTTGAAGATCGAGTTCAACAAGAACACCTTCTGCGTCGAGATGAATTGCGTTTGGACACACTGCTGCGACTGGGGATGATGGATAGCCGCTCCTTGAAAGACAAATACAATTTCACCTTGCAAAGAATCATACAGATGACGCGGTCCCAAGAAGGTTATCTCGCACTGGTCAACAAAAGACAGAGTCATGTTACCATTATCTCCCATCAAACTGCTGGCGGCACCAGGGTGAGTTACCGGAACAAGAGAAATGTATCAAGAAGGGTTGAACAGGCTGGACTGCCAGGACAAATGATATCGAGGAAAAATGCCGTCATTTGCAACAATTGCGGCAAAAGTGGAAATTCTGATTTATATCCTTACCTTAACAGTGTCGTTCGTCATCTTGATGTCCCTGTTTACAATAACGGCGTCATCGCTTTGGTGGCCGGGGTCTGTAATAATCTAGACACCTATGATAACTCTGATGTTCGGCAAGTAACCATGGTCATGGAGGGTATGTGGCTGCATATTCTCAAAGTACGATCAGAGAAAAAAATGGCCAGACTGGAACGACAGATAATTGCTGTTCGAGAAGCTGAGCGGAGTAATATCGGCAAGATATTACATGACGATCTCGGCTCTCATCTGAGCGGGGTAGAGCTGCTCAGCAAAGCGCTCAAGAGAAACCTTGACAAAGAGCTACCCGCTAGGGCAAAACAGCTGGAAGCAATACGCGCGTTAATCGTCGATGCCACAGAAAAGACTAGACGACTTGCACGGGGTCTTTATCCAGTTCATGTCATAGAAAACGGCTTAGAAGCCGCTATAGAGGAACTCGTTGTTGAAATTGAAAGTCTTTTTGGCACTTCATGCGAACTTTCGGTTGGCGGTAGTGTTGAGTTTATTGACAACACAATAGCGACACATATCTATTACATAATCAGGGAAGCAGCCTTCAATGCAGCAAGACACGGAAAGCCTGAAAACATTGGCATCACCATGCATTCAGAAAAACAACGGCTCTCGGTGAAAATTATTGATGACGGCGAGGGGTTTGATATTATTTCCATCCGCAAAGGCATGGGATTACATACGATGGAATATCGTGCTAAAGCAATTGGGGCTACACTAACACTGCAGTCAAACAAACCCATGGGTACGATTGTAACCGTTTCAGGAGAAGTAGCAGACCAATGACTGAAATTTTAATCGTCGATGACCATCCTATCTTTCGGATGGGCATGCAGGAACTCCTCAACCAGGAAGAAGACTTTTCAGTAAGCGCAGTTGCGTCAAATATTAGTGAGGCCCGCAATGCTCTTCGAGACTGTCGTCCCGATTTCGCCATTGTCGATATTTCTTTGTCTGAAGAAAACGGGCTTGATCTGGTAAAGGAAATTGCGACAAATTACCATAACCTTCCAGTTCTTGTGTTGTCGCTCCACGACGAATCGGTATGGGCAGAACGGGCAATTCGCGCCGGTGCCCGTGGATATGTCATGAAAAAGGAGGCCTCCGAATCCGTTATTTCTGCAATCAGAAATATTTTGCAAGATAAAATCCATGTCAGTGCCGATATGATGGCTCATCTCTTAGACAAATTCCGGGTAAATTCTGGAACCCAAGGAGCTCCGACAATCGACGTACTCACCGACCGGGAGCTTGAAGTGTTCAGGTTGATTGGCTCCGGTCTTGCAACCAGAGAAATTGCCGACAGAATGAATCTTGGCATTAAGACAATCGGAACCTACCGAGATCGAATTAAACAGAAACTTTGTTTAAAAAATGCAACCGAGCTGACACGACGTGCTGTTCTCTGGATCGAAAAGGAGCACTTCGGTACAAACCAAAAGTAGCGTGGCTATGAAACAATAGAACTATAATTCCTCCTTTTTGCTGCTATGCAACTCTTTTTCCACAACAAAATTTCTTTTTCTACAACATTTTTCACGACTATCTTTTCTTTCATCTTGCACACTTCTATGCGTAATTATTGACAAATTAACCATTTATTATCCTTTCTTGTAAGGGAAAATCTATTCAAAATAAAAAAAAATGATGCCTAATATCATTTTTTGTTCTACACTGGCAGCAACTAATGATGCCCATCATCATTTTTTCTCGCTTTACGAGTGATCGTACAGCAGCTGTTTTCAGAAGAAACGGCCACTGTGCTTTATTCATAAAGATCCAGCAGTATTGATTCATATTACTTGTATCCCGTCAGTGCGTACTTCTATTTTTTATTGTTCTGGCGGATTTTCTTTAGTAATAGCAAACACATGGCACACGGAGGTGAATAAAGGGGAGCAAAACGATAAGCCGACTCGCCGCTCAAGTTGTCATGTAAGATACAGTTATCAGATAAAAGATATCTGAAAAAACCCTTGCAGTATGGACAGAATAAACTGCAGCCACTGCAAGCAAGTCTTTAACCCTTAACTAAACAAAGGAGGTGAGAATCTGGCTGGCAATAGTTGATACACCATAACGGTTATCCGCTTTAATAAACTGAGAGATGAAGGAGGGGAGTCAACATGGAACCAAAAACGTGGGTGTATATCTTTTTGGGACTATACATAATCTATTGTTTCTGGTGGGGTCTTAGGGGATACTTTACCGAAAAAACTGCTTCGGGCTATGCAATTGGAGGCCGTTCAATCCCCTTTATTGCTTTTCTCATGGCAGCAACCGCAGCCTCGTTCTCAGGCTGGACGACGGTTGGCCATCCAGGTCTAATCTGGCGTGACGGGCTGGCCTATGCTTTCGCCTCGTTTTACGTTCTAACCATTCCCATCACCGGTGCATTCTTTGCCAAAAGAAACTGGCTCATGGGAAAAAGGTATGGATTTGTCACACCGGGTGACATGTTCGCCTACTACTACAACAACGAGGCAGTCCGCTGGCTCACTGTTTTAGCAGCCGTACTTTACTCAATGTTCTATTCAGGACTGCAGCTGATTGCAGCAGCGAAACTCTTTAATATCGTCGCTGGCGTGCCGTATACCGCAGGTCTTCTTTTTATGGCCTTCATTGTTTGGTTCTACGTCGTGACAGGAGGCCTTAAAGCCAGTACCTGGGTTGGTGTCATCCAGTTCATCCTTTTGGTACTCAGTATTGTCCTGCTCGGGTGGTATACCCTTACCGCACCGGCACTTGGCGGCTGGACCGCATTTGCTCAAGCAGTCCAGGGCCTGGAAGACAAGTACGTAAAAGTACCAAGTCTCATTCACTTCGGTTTGGGAACCGGCGGCTGGACAACGGTGATGATTCTCACCTACATGTTCGCTTTGATGGGCATCCAGTCTTCGCCAGCCTTTACCCTCTGGAACTATGGCATGGCGTCTCCGAAGCCGCTTGCCTGGCAGCAGGTCTTCATGTCGACCTTTGTCGTCGGTTTCGCCCTGTTTTTCTTCACCGCCTTCCAAGGCATGGGTGCACGTGTCCTTGCAGCTATGGGTGAAATATCGCCAAAGGTTGATGGTGATGTTGTGCCCATGCTGATGAACTATCTGCTACCGGGACCAATTATGGCCATCGTCTTTCTCGGCATTATTGCCGCGATTCACTCCACTGCCGCTCCTTATATTGGCACCGGTGGTACAATCGTGCTGAGAGATATTTACTGGCGCTACATTAAAAAGCAGGAAGCCGGTCATTCAGAGCAGATCTGGGCTAACCGTGTCTTCGTCACCGTAATTACCGCTCTCGCGGTCGGGGTAAGTCTGACAGCGCCTGGAGCCATCGTTATGATCGGTGGCTTTGCAACTGCGTTTGGTTTCATTATGTATTTGATGCTTCTCGGGGTGCACTATGGGTTCAAGTACCCATCAATCGGTGTTGTCATCGGTCTGATCGGTGCCATAGCAGCCTGCTTTATTACCTATTTCTTCTATAAATACCCGCTGTCAATGCATACCGCTTTCTGGGGGCTGTTTGTCGGACTTCTCCTTGCCTACCTGTGCCGCGGTCTGGGCATTAAAGACAACGAAGAGACCATCAAACGTCAAGCCGAAGTACGAGCCTGGCTCGATGATATTGACGGACCTACCGAGAAAGGACAGAAGTGGCGTGACACCATGAAATTCTTGGTGCCTCTCTGGTATGTTTTTGCTATCGGACCTGCGTGTATACTCGGAAACTCTGCCTTCTCATTTGGCGGATTCGTGCCATTGTGGTCATGGCAGATTGTCTGGTGGATCATTGGTATCGTGATGATGTGGGCCCTTTGCTTCAAAGCAGAAATGTCTACAACCACTGACGAGCAGATCAGTCGAGCTGATACCGATCAAATGATCGTTGTTAAAGAGGCATGATCATTACTAATCATGTAATCAAAAGGAGATAATCATGGCAAAAGAAGATCTTTGGCTGATAGCCGTTGTGGCATTTTCCATCCTCTTTACTGCATCATTCGGATGGGGACTGTGGGGATAATTATTAACTGATCCCTAACTCTAACGCCTTGTACTGTCGGTTACCGGCAGTACAAGGCGTTTTTGTTTCATATTGAAGTCACACCCTGTCAAGACAGGGCGTGACAGAGCTGTCTCAGATCAGAGACAGCCCAGCTCTTTGCTCATTTTGGTCTAAGTGCTTGTCTACTCAATCAAAAAAAATAACCTTTCCTTCCTCACAAATTTCTTCTGATCAGCACTGTCAATTCTTTTCACTAAGATAAAAGCTTGTACGGAATTTCTTAAGCCGGCGGTGCATTCGAAATGACATTAAGTTATCTCCAATGCAATCAAGGAGATGACTTACCATCATCATGTTTTAAAGATTGTACCTCGAGCTAAGACCAAGACGGCGGTGAAGATCTATCTGAGCTCAGCAGCCTGTCGCGATTATAGGACAACATCATTGTCACAACGTTGATTACCCCTGGATGACAGCTCGACAGAGAGCAATTAAGCGTTTAATTACGGTTAACTAAATCACAAACCATAAATGGCATAGCAATTGCTTGTTACATAACAGCAAATAAAAGTGACAACGCTGTTGTCAAAATACCGATATTCTAGAAGTCCAGATTAATCGTCATCATAATAAATCATATAAAAGTTTGAAATAATTATAAAAAAATATTGGCATTAAATTTGCATACTTCGTTACATGATAAAACCAATAAAAAAACGACAAATACTGCCTTCTGTGAAAACATCTCTTTTCCTGCTTATTGCCACGGTGTTTTGCCTGTTTATGGCTGCCAGTGGAAATGCCGTGGTGGTCGAAGAAGAACTGCAGATTGATTTTTCTTTTGACACTGAAGCCATACCGGACAAGGACGTAATCAGCTATCGCCTCTATGAAGAGGATATAATTGTATGTGAATCAAACGAAGGACAAACAGAAAGTTTTC
>JABDPQ010000760.1 GCA_013042695.1 Desulfobacterales bacterium
AAAGTTATTGAAGGAGAATGAACATGAAACCACCTGTACGTATAGCTGTAACAGGAGCAGCTGGCCAGATCGCCTATTCACTTATTTTCCGGGTTGCTCATGGCGACATGCTTGGCCCTGATCAGCCGGTTATCCTGCAGCTTCTTGAAATTCCACCGGCGATGGATGCCCTTAAAGGCGTTGTTATGGAACTCAATGACTGCGCTTTTCCATTGGTGGCAGATATCATCATCAGTGATGACCCCAATGTGGCCTTCAAAGAAATTGATTATGCCTATCTCGTCGGGGCACGACCGCGAGGACCCGGAATGGAGCGGGCAGACTTGTTGGAAGCCAACGCCAAGATTTTCTCGGTACAAGGCAAGGCGTTAAATGATCATGCCAAGTCTGATGTCAAAATTCTCGTTGTTGGTAATCCAGCAAACACCAATGCGCTGATTACCCTGAAAAATGCCCCGAAACTGAACCCTAATAATGTCACGGCCATGATGCGGCTTGATCATAACAGATCATTATCACAAATAGCTGAAAAAACGGGCTCACATTCATCCAAGGTTGAAAAAATGGTTGTCTGGGGAAACCATTCTGCCACGCAATATCCCGATATCAGTTTCGCTACAGTGGATGGCGTGCCTGTCAAAGAGAAGGTGGAAAACGACTGGTATGTGGAAACCTTTATTCCAACAGTTCAGCAGCGTGGTGCAGCAGTTATTAAAGCCAGGGGTGCATCCAGTGCAGCATCTGCCGCCTCTGCAGCTGTAGATCATATGAGAACCTGGGCCCTTGGCAGTAACGGCGGTTGGGTGAGTATGGGCGTATATGCATCCGGCAATACCTATGGCATTGATGAAGATATAATGTATTCCTTTCCAATTGTTTGTGAAAATGGGAAATGGAACATTATTGACGGACTTGAAATCAGTGATTTCAGCCGCCAGATGATGTCTAAAACTGAAGCTGAACTTATTGAGGAACGAGAAGCCATTGCCAGTCTGCTTTAAGGTAATGCCTGTATCACGTCATCACGAAGAAAACCGAGATTTTCTTCGTGATGACACGTTGCTTTGTTCCTTTCTCCTTTCTTTTACTACCTGGCCGTATCAGTAGAAATCACCTTGTCAGGTGTCATCATGTATTGCGGTGATCCGTTCAGATTCTCTACAGGCTATTGCGGCGGCCTCACCGCACTGGTGACTAGGTCGAAAAATAGCAACTGGAGTCAGCGCGCTTAACCGCTTCCATTTTCTCGTGTTATTCCCTGTAGCTGAGTTTGAGTGGTAAGCTGATATTGTTTTCTCGATTATTGCTCTTTACAAATAATTATTTGGTAGAGTAGGATTTCGACTACTGCAACTGAGGGCAACGCATATTTCTCAAACCACTCATGATCTGATCAGGAGGAGGGCATGGCTGAGATAGAAATTGTTATTGTTGATATAACCACCTTAGAGATTGATGCCATTGTCAACGCCGCAAACGCGACACTGCTTGGTGGTGGCGGAGTTGATGGGGCAATTCATCGGGCGGCAGGTCCGAAATTGCTGGATGAATGCATGACACTAGGTGGATGTTCGACCGGAGATGCTCGAATTACGGGAGGATATGGGCTTCCCGCCAAGTATGTGATTCACACTGTTGGTCCAGTCTGGCACGGAGGTACCGAAGGGGAGAGCCGCTTTCTTGCCTCCTGCTATCGCAAAAGTCTTGAACTTTGTGTGGCCAATGGCTGTAGCTCAATTGCCTTTCCGGCCATAAGCTGCGGCGCTTATGGTTTTCCCATAGATAAGGCTGCTGTAATTGCTATTGGAGAAACAAACGATTTTCTCGTTAAAGACGAGACCATCACTAGGGTGGTTTTTGCCTGTTCGTCTGTGGACGTGCAGTTTGCCTTAGAGGAGGCGCTCAGACTTGGCAGGTAGTACCCACAACGCTGAGTGGCATAATAATTGTGAAAGCATCCCTGTCTGAAAGCAACTATCTGAGCTGTTTGCTGGGCTCGTGCAGTAAACCATGCCGCCCCCAGGCTGGCGACAGCGGTCCGCCTGCGAATTGTAAATGTTTACTAATGGATCTGCTATTATGACAGGACTTGAAAAATTCAAATATCTTATTGATAACTCTTTCAGAATCGTTGGTTTTACCGGGGCTGGTATAAGCACGGAATCTGGCATCTCCGACTATCGCAGCCAGGGCGGAATTTGGGAGAAATTTACCCCGGTCTACCTGTCAGAATTTATTAATGACCCGGAAAAACGAATACTCTACTGGCAGCGAAAAAAAGCGCTCTGGGAGAGTATCAAGAATGCAAAACCGGGAATGGCGCATTATTTCTTTGAAAAACTTCATAGGCAGGGAAGGCTTCACGGCTTGATTACCCAGAATATTGACGGCCTTCATGAAAAAAGCGGCTTACCTCCCGAGCTGATTGTTAATTTGCATGGCACAACTTTGGAACTTGTTTGTTTGGGCTGTGGGGTGATTTCTGATGCCCATAGCGTTATGGATCACCTGAATCCTGAAGAGCCGCCGCCCTGCCCACTTTGTGACGGGCTTCTCAAACCCAATACTATATCTTTTGGTCAGCAGTTGGTGCCTGCGGACCTGAAACGGGCTGAGGTATTAGCTCGAGGCTGCGACCTGATGATTGCAGCCGGTTCCACGTTGCAGGTTCAGCCAGCTGCTACGTATCCGATGATCGCCAGAGAAGCAGGTGCGCAACTGGTGATCATAACTCTTTCAGAAACGCCATTGGATGGTTATGCGAGCATGGTTTTTCATGAAAAACTGGGAACTTTTTTAGAAAAGCTAGAACGATTATCTTAACGACTGCAATTAAAGGAAATGAGATGCGAATATTACGGTATGCATGTAGTTTTATCTGCTTGTTTGTTGCCGGCTGCACCGCACCGCCTCCCCCGACTCCCCCGGTATATTATTTTGAGCCGCCTACTCGCCAGATAAGTTATCTCGACGATGTCGAACCTGTTCTCGTCAAGCGCTGTGTGGTTTGCCACTCATGCTATAATTCTCCTTGTCAACTCAAGCTCAGTTCATGGGATGGACTCGAGCGAGGTGCCAGCAAAGAGAAAATCTACAATGCCTCCCGCTTGAAGACAATGGACCCCAGTCGTCTCCTGGTTGATGCACATTCTCAAGCAGAATGGCGTCAGAAAGGCTTTTTTGGCGTCACGCAAGTTGAAGGGGCGAAATCGTATGATCAGTCAATGCTCTATCGCCTTCTCGATCACAAACGAATCTACCCCGGGGTGAAAGGAGAGTATTACCCGGAAGCAAGTGATCTTACCTGTGCAGAAACAGAAAAAGAACTGCAGAACTATCTGAATAAACACCCAAATAACGGCATGCCATTTGGGTTTCCACCATTGAAACAGGAGGAATTCAATACCATTATCGGCTGGCTGAGCCAGGGAGCCCGGGGTCCAACACCGGAGCAGCAGGCGGCGCTCAGAGCGATTCCAGTAAAAGACCAGAAGATGGTTGATATGTGGGAGTTGTTTCTGAATAACCCAGATCCAAAGTATCAAATGACAGCACGGTACCTTTACGAACACCTGTTTTTGGCTCATCTCAGTTTTGAGACCGGTACCAATGCATTTTATGAACTGGTACGTTCACGAACCGGGCCGGGAGAAGATATTGATGTCATTGCCACAGTGCGTCCCTACGATGACCCCGGGGTGCAAATATTCTATTATCGTTTCAGGAAAATTTACTCGACAATTGTTTACAAGACTCACATGGTTTATCCATTTGATAGAAAACAATACCAGCGTGTTAACGAATTATTTACTGCACCTCGCTGGGTTCAAGAACCCCATTTGGTTGGCTATGATCAGCAAATAAGTGCCAACCCCTTTGAAACCTTTGCCCAGATACCGGCACGATCGCGTTATCAGTGGCTGCTTGATCACACCCGCTATGTCACCATGACCTACATCCGTGGACCGGTGTGCAAGGGGCAGATTGCCCTTAATGTTATAAACGATCAATTTTGGCTGTTGTTTCTTGATCCTGAGTATGACCTTTCCATAAAATTTCCCGGATTTCTCAGACTTCACAACGAGCTTTTGAGAATGCCTATAGAAAGAGGCAGCAGTTACAAACTGCTTAAGGTACTGCTCGATAATCCACATTATAAATGGGCCATTGATTACTATCAGGCACGACAGAATTTTTATGCAGTTCACTATCCTGAAGGGCTTGGCGTTGAGGCAATCTGGAAAGGAAATCTTGCCACTGATGAACCGGTGCTGACCGTCTTCAGACATTTTGACAGTGCTTCGGTTCATCGTGGTGTATTGGGGAATCTTCCCAAAACCGTCTGGGTAATGGATTACCCATTGTTGGAACGAATATATTACGCCCTTGTAGCGGGCTTTGATATCTACGGCACTGCGGGGCATCAGCTCTCCATTCGCCTTTACATGGATGCGCTGCGTATAGAGGGGGAAAGTTATTTCCTGGACTTTATGCCGCAAGAACGACGCCAGGAAATGATACAATCCTGGTATGCCGGTGTTATGCCAGATAAGCTGCACTATTATGATGCACCTATTCCTGCGGGGTTTCCCTTTCGTACGGAGGACCCCAAGCGGGAGTTTCTGGAAGAGGTCATACGCAACCATATAACTGCAAAAGATATAGGGTTTGATCAGAATTATCTGCCTGCCGGATTAAGCTATCCTGAGTTGCCGGCAAAATATGAAAAAGTTGAAGATTTTTTGCAGGGTTTCGTCTCAGTTTCAGCTCCAGGGGTTTCTTTCTTTCGACATGTCGGCGATCACAATGCCAACGTTGCCTGGGTGCGAATAAAAAACATTCCTGGAATCGGGGATAAAGTGGTATCGGTGGTAATTGATCGCTGGCACGATAACGTTAAGTTTATCATTGAAGAAAATCTCAGACTTGATCCTAATAAAGACCGTGCAGATTTCATCAGCGGCTTTGTCGGCTCCTATCCAAACTATTTTTATGTTGTCGATGTCACTGATCTACCTGACTTTTTTGATATTCTCGACAATTATGACGGCAGTGACGAATATCTTCAAAAAATGAGTAAATATGGGGTGAATCGTGCCGATGAGAGGTTCTGGGAAGTTTACGACTGGTTTCAGAATGAATTTGATAAACAGGAAAAAGAACGGCCGGGCCTCATCGATCTGAACAGATATTTTTATCTGGCAAAAGATGGTGCAGAATAGACGCTGAAAACGTCATGCAGCTTTATAAAATATTGTAAACAAGGATGTTATGTCAGTATCGCCAGAGTAGTGCGCGACGGAAAGAGACATAGATTACAAGACGCACTTGGCAAGGCAAGAGCTTGGCTTTCTGCCCACCGCGGTAACCAACCGGTGGAGCTGGGCAGTCTAACCATTGTCGCCAGACAGCAGCTGCGACAGCTATGGTTGTTCTTGAATGCCACCTGGGGCTTGGCGGTGAAAAGCCAGCAGAGATATCTGGACACCAGCTCTTTTTGCCTATGGGGAGAAACTCCTGGTACCACTATAAGCAATCAATGGTTGCAGCGTTGATGCATCGGTTTAAATGGAGAAATACCAGACGACAGCGAACCTGCGATGAGTCGGCTGCTCAACTGGAGAGGTTCGACTTTCAGGCAACGATACTGAAAGATTGGTTTTTTAAAATATCAATGATGTCGTTGGCGTCTTCTTCAGGGGTTCCCAATCTTTCAATGAGAAGGTTGAGCAGAAACAGCCGGCCATCATATAACGCTGATCCCAGTGTGCTTTGAGAATCAGATAGCAGTTGATTATCATTGATTGAAAAATTTTCATTAATGCCAGGAGTCGACAAAGCTGCGAGGTAACTTTCAAGCTCAATGCTGCGCAGTTGATCATTGCTTCCGGAACTTTGATTGTCAGCTAAGAGATTGATCACATTCTCTGAGTCAGATTGGTTAAGAAGTTCCGATATCATGTTGCCAAGGGTTGTCTTTATGACATTGAGATTGATTGTTACGCTGGTCAGATTAATGTTTTGCTCTCTAAGTCTATCAGAAAGAACGTTAAGCAACTCTTCCTGATTGACAAGATTGTTGCCGTTTGCGTCGGCACTATTGATTATCCCAGAGCGAGTGCCGAGTTCTTCGACACTGAGCTGGCTGTCACCATCAATATCTCTTGTTTCAATAACACGACTACTTATTTTCATACCAGTTTGGTATGAATTTCTAACCTGTATACCGGCATAACTCGTGATACCACCTATATTCATCTGCTCACCACGTGGAAATTGATTGGCCAACTCTTATATCATTGCAATTGTTACGATAGGCATCCGTTTAATATAGGTCAATACGGATCAAATTCGGGTTGACATGAAAAATGAGTTATTACACTGATCAATTTGCTTATGTCTTTGTTACTGCTGAGGTTTTACGATGATTCCTGGTATCGCCAAGCAGCTGCCTGGATTCCGGCTTTTTTTTGTGACTGCTGCTTTTTTGCCACCAATAATAGGGAATAGAGGAATTTTCTTCGGGTATCTTGTTGTAAAATCGCTCGAGATAGGTGTTGATTTTCGTCCTGTGCCCTAATGATTTGATCGTATTGTCTTCAATGAGCTCAACTGCTACCTTTCTGCGCGGCCCCCAGAAGATCATATTGGCCAATAAAAAGATGAAAACCCTTTTGGCACTGAAAACAATCGATGGATCGTTCGTTTTTGCCTTGCTGTAACTGCTGCCCCAAAGACCAGTGGTTCTGATGAGAATGACTCGTGATTCGGGGGCATGTTTTAAAATATATTCAATCCCTGAGTTGGTTCCCAGAATTTCACGATTTGTATGATAGAGTTTACCCGAGGGGTATACAACAATTTCTTCACCGCGTTTGAGGCTGCCGGTGACTTCCTGTAATGCCTGCAGAACTTTTTGTTTGTAGCGGCGGCCATTTCTTGCAGTTTGGGGAATAATAATGGGGTTGATCAATTTCATAACCTGTCTGACAACAGGCTTACTTGCCTGGTCTTCATCCGACAATGAGCGAGGTTGGAACTTTGCGTACAGTATCGACATCAAAATAAGCGGATCGATCAGTGCAGGATGATTGGGAAGGAACAGGGTGCCTTGATTTTCAATTTTTTCGATTCTGTCCAGACCTACTACCTCGACGCAATAGCGCAGAGATAAAACCCATCTTGCAAATCTGGCAATTGTTGACTTGATGTTTATTTCTTGCCATCTCCGCAGCATATAAAGAAGTCCGCCAACAAGGATAGCCATGGTATCAGTGTCTCCTATTTTGTTATGAAGACAGAAGCGGCTCGGAAAGCCCTTGCCTCGGGATTATTAGATGATGTTGACATCATCTTTTCTTTCGGTTGATTGGTGGGTAACTGGTTGTTTACGGTAATCTTTTGTCTTGGAAAAAAAATGTTTGCTGTGCCAGAGCATCATTGCCAGCACACCGCCAAGTACCCCTCCAATATGACTGTGAACCAACGGGGTGCCAAGATAACCGGGATGGATGCTGCCAAAAAATATCTGAGTCGTGAAAAGTTCGTAGGCAGATTTTACGATCAGGCAGACAAAAAGCAGGGTGCCGGGCAGATATGAGCGCCAGGTCGTTGTTCCTTTTGCTCTCTTGCCATGAGCACGATGAATCCAATGAAGTGATACAAAGACAGCGAGCCCGTGGGCAATACCAGATAATCCGCACAGACCTGTCGAGGCAAGCTGTGGAGACCAGGCAATGCATGCTGCCAGACTCGTGATGCTGCAGATCGACCAGAGACTGAGTTTATAGAAGAGGCCGATCCCCTGTAACTCCCTCCATAAGATGATGACGGCTGAGACATCGAGCAGCACATGATACCAGCCTATATGCACCAGAGGGTAGGTGAGGATTCGCCACCATTGTCCGTCAGCTGCCAACTGCTGATCATAGATGAAGGCAGCAGGAAATTGATTGGTAAACAGATGAGTATTGCAGCCAATCAGTAAGAGTGCAAAGATTATTGGTATCAGTTTGTCTGCAAGTGTCTTCATTTTCCGCTCCAATTTCCTGCCGGTGATTGCTGTTTCGGGTTATTTGCGGCTGAACCGTTTGATCCTTCTGCATGCTGCAAGCAGGAGAAGAAAGAGTGGTCCCACAGGCCCGCTGCCTACTCCGGGAGAAGAAGAACCGGAGAACATTGAATTTTCGGGAGCCTTATCCACTCTGTAGTTCGTGGCCGCTTGTTGCTGTTTTAGCTGCTGTGCCTGTCGTTCTTTATAAACCCGATTTGCATTGTTCCTCTGGATTCCAAGACCCTCCATCTCCTGCTCATTGAGCACCAGCATGGAGGTGTAATCGGTAACCAGTGAGTATTCAGTGCCAAATTGTACCACCTTGTCCTGACGTGTTGCACTTTCACCATTGTCCCGGATATCTTCCATGACGTCCTCAATTGAGGAT
>JABDPQ010000768.1 GCA_013042695.1 Desulfobacterales bacterium
ATCGACTTTCATCAATTGAACCGCTTGAAATAAGCGAGAAATTATTGACTCTGATGCAAGAACTCGGTAATTTTATGCCTCATCTTCATATTCCCTTGCAAAGTGGCGATGACGAGATTCTGGCACGTATGAACAGGCGTTATACGCGAAAACAATTTATCTCGGTACTGAAAAGCTGCAACACCATGGTACCCCATGCGGCTATTGGTATTGACGTTATGGTTGGCTTCCCTGGAGAAAGTCAAAAACATTACAGCAACACCAGAAATCTCCTTGAACAGATCAATTGTACGTATCTTCATGTTTTTCCCTTTTCAAAGAGGCCAGGAACACAAGCATCAGAAATGAGAAATCAGGTGAATAGCCAGGAAAAACAACAGAGGGTTTTAGAGCTGAGATCATTGGGAAAGCAAAAACAATCGCTGTTTTGCCGCTCTCATATTGGTACCGCAAGAGAAGTTCTTGTTGAAAAAGAGCGCACTAAAGGTGGACAACTCAAAGGATTTACTGACAATTATATTCCGGTGCGGCTCGATGGTGAAGACAGGTTGATGAACTCTGTCATAACAGCCCGTTTGCAACAATTTATCAACGGAGTAGTTACAGCCCATATTGTCACCAAATCATGAAAGGCGAAATTATAGCTATTGGCGACGAGCTGACCTCAGGCAGAATCATGAATACCACAAGTGGATTTGCCGCTCGTAAGCTCTTTGATGCCGGTTATACAATCCACGCCATGAGCACCATCGGCGATACCCCTCTTTTGATCGGTGAAGCACTGCTGCGAGCCATCAAACGAGTCGATTTTATTATCGTTACCGGAGGACTCGGATCAACTGATGACGACCTAACCAATGTAGCTGTCTCATTGGCGCTTGATCGTCCAACAATGCCTAACCTTGAGATCCTAGCAAAAATCAGATCACACCTTAGTTCTGAAAACCAATCTCCTGACAGTCCATTGGAAAAACTCGCCTGGCTGCCAGGCGGTGCAGAGGCCTTTGACCCCCATTCACGCATTGCCGGCTACCAGATTATTCATGATGAAACACCGATCTTTTTTCTTCCCGGTGTTCCAAGCGAAATGCAACAGCTGATGAGCGAAGCTGTGTTGCCAAGACTGGCTGCCTGGGAAGCCGGTTCTCAATTAAGAACCTGTCAACGCATTTATAAGATATTTGGCATACCGGAAACCAGGGTGAACAAAATGATCAAGGATATCAATCTGCCCGAGGAGATATCCATTGGCTATTACCCGGTTTTTCCTGATGTCCATCTCAGTCTGCTGGTTCGTGGAACCAACCGGGCGGTATCAAAATCGCTGTTTAATGAGTCGTGCCGCAAGGTAGAGAATGTGCTTGAACCTGCTATTTATGGCTCAGACAGGGATGATCTGGAAACAATCGTCGGAACGCTGCTTCAAGAGCAGGAGCTCTCACTGGCCGTCGCCGAGTCCTGCAGTGGCGGACTGCTTTCTCATCGAATCACGAGGATTCCAGGCAGCTCGAACTACTTTTTCGGCGGTGCTATCACCTACTCAAATGAAATGAAGCAAGACATGCTTGGCATCGATCAGGCTCTCATAGAAATGCACGGTGCGGTCAGCAGGGAGATTGCACTGGCAATGGCTTCAAAAATGAGAGAGCGAAGTAAAGCAGACGTTGCCATGGCAATAACAGGGATTGCCGGACCGGGTGGCGGTAGTACTGAAAAGCCGGTTGGAACAGTCTTTATTGCCATTTCAGGAAAAAACATTTCTGATGTCACGCTCTGTCAATTCTCTGGAAGTAGGCACCGGATTCAAACACTCTCAGCCCATACAGCACTTAACATACTCAGGCTCTTTCTTGTTCAAAACAACAA
The DNA here is from genome assembly GCA_013042695.1 of Desulfobacterales bacterium. Classification (GTDB taxonomy): domain Bacteria; phylum Desulfobacterota; class Desulfobulbia; order Desulfobulbales; family Desulfocapsaceae; genus JABDPQ01. Next base: position 1,867 of record JABDPQ010000768.1, read on the forward strand.
AAAGATATGCGTGTAATTTTGAAAGTCTCTTGATGTTTCCCATGCATCACTTTATATCTTAGCAGTCAATTACTTATTAAAGAGCCCACATCAAAAATCAGCAACCAGGAGAATCTCATGGTGCCGGCAGAAAAAAACAAAGTAAGCAGCGTCGACAACGCTCTCAATCAGATCCAGAGGCAGTTTGGAAAAGGATCAATTATGCGGCTTGGATCCCGGGAAGCAGAGCTGGTACCGGCCATACCTTCGGGTTCGCTAAGCCTTGATATTGCTCTTGGAGTAGGCGGCCTGCCGCGGGGCCGGATTACTGAAATTTATGGACCTGAATCGAGCGGCAAAACGACGCTTGCCCTGCATGGCATCGCCGAGGCTCAAAAAAGAGGTGGAACAGCTGCTTTTATTGACGCCGAACATGCTCTTGATACAGATTATGCCAAACGACTTGGAGTTGATATCGACAATCTTCTCGTCTCTCAGCCCGATTTTGGCGAACAGGCCCTTGAAATTGCCGAAATCCTCATACGTTCAAATGGCATTGATATCATCGTCATAGACTCTGTGGCAGCACTGGTTCCGCGCGCCGAAATCGACGGTAATGTCGGTGATTCCCATGTCGGACTGCAGGCTCGATTGATGTCGCAGGCCATGCGTAAATTTACCGGTGTCCTCAATCGCAGCAATACCGTCCTGGTATTTATCAATCAAATCAGGATGAAAATCGGCGTCATGTTTGGTAACCCGGAGACAACGACGGGAGGCAATGCCCTTAAATTCTATTCATCACTTCGCCTTGATATCAGAAGAATTGGCCAAATCAAAGACGGTCAGGAGGTAATCGGCAACAGGACCAAGGTCAAGGTGGTAAAAAACAAAGTTGCCCCACCGTTCAAGATCAGCGAATTTGATATTATCTATGGTGAAGGAATATCTGCCGAGGGCGATATTCTCGATCTTGCCGTCGAGCAGGAAATCGTTGACAAAAGCGGTGCCTGGTATTCATACCTTGATGAACGAATAGGCCAGGGACGAGAAAACGCCAAACAATTTTTAGCCGATCATCCGGAAATGTGTGGTGAGATTGAAAACAAGGTGCGGATGGGTTTTGGTCTGGCAATAGATGATAAAGATGAAGCACCAGAAAAGCAGTAGCGTATCATCCGTCGTTTTTTTTGGGCAAAACCGATACGCTCATCTCCTGATAAGCCCCACCCTCCGCTATGAGATGGGGCTTTTTAACGACAGGTTCCTGATAGTTCCAGGAAAGAACTACCTGCTACTGGATATACTGCGATAAAATAAAGAACGACTCATGACGAAAAATCGACAAAAACACACCTTTGACGTGATCATTGTAGGTGGAGGGCCAGCCGGACTCTTTGGCGCCTACTACCTGGCCGAAAACTCTCAGTTGGATGTCCTGGTGATTGATAAGGGCAAGGCCTCGTTAAAAAGAAAATGCCCAATCAAGGCAAAAGGCTGCATCAAATGCCAGCCCTGTAATATATTATGCGGAATTGGCGGAGCTGGCCTTTTTTCAGACGGAAAACTTAACTTTATTCACAAGCTCGGCAAAACGGATCTAAGCCAATTTATGTCTGTGTCGAATGCCAGGAGTCTCATTGATGAAACGGAAGTGATTTTCAATCGTTTCGGTATGGACGGCAAGATTTATCCAACGGATATCGATCTGGCACGGCAGATCAGAAAAGAGGCGCGGAAAAGCGGTATAGATCTGCTGATCATCAAACAAAAGCACCTAGGAAGTGAGAATCTACCGAACCATATTGCCGCCATGGCGGATTACATCGAAAAACGAGGCGTTGTCTTTCATTACCTTGAAGAGGCAGAAGACATTATTGTTGAAGATGGCAACATTATTGGTCTGACAACAAATCTCGCTACCTACAGCGCACCTTATATTATCATGGCGCCTGGCAGGGTTGGGGCCGAATGGGTTGGCAACATTGCCCGCAAAAATGGCATTGATGTTTCTCAGCGAGGCATCGAAGTTGGTGTTCGGGTCGAGGTACATAACGAGATCATGCAGGATCTCTGCTCAGTTATCTACGATCCGACGTTCTTTATTCGAACCACCCGATATGATGATCAGACCCGAACCTTCTGTACCAACTTTGGTGGATTTGTTGCCTTGGAGAATTATCAAGATTTCATTTGTGTAAATGGCCATGCCTATATGGATCGCAAAAGTGACAACACCAATTTTGCCTTTCTCTCAAAAGTGGTGCTCAATG
>JABDPQ010000772.1 GCA_013042695.1 Desulfobacterales bacterium
TCGGATTAATTCCTGACCTCACTGCTAACGCGGCAAAAAATGCAGCTTTAGGTGCTGGGGCAAAAGTTGAAAAAGTTTATGCTGGTACTCTTAATAATAACGAAATTATTGAAATTCAATCATTAAATCCAGACATTATTCTTTTATGCGGTGGGACTGATGGCGGAAATGAGAAAGTTGTTTGTGATAATGCAAAAAAAATTGCCTCTTCAAAAATAAACTCAAATTTTCTTTTTGCTGGAAATAAAGTTGCCGTGGATTCTGTGACATCTGAATTTATCTTCCACGATAAAAAAATTGACGTCGCTGAAAATGTGATGCCGGAAATTGGCACGCTAAACATTGAGAGTGTTCAGTCAAAAATCAGAACATTATTTTTGGATAATATTATCCAAGCAAAAGGGATAGAAAGTACAGGTAAAGATATAGACAGTGTACTTATGCCGACTCCTATGTCTATTTTAAATGCTACCAAACTCATAGCTGATGGAACAAAAAGCCAAAAAGGTTGGGGAAATTCATTGGTTGTAGATCTCGGTGGAGCGACTACAGATATTCATTCGGCTGCAGATGGAGAGCCATCCAGACCAAATGTAACACGAAAAGGATTACCTGAACCCTATCTCAAGCGCACGGTGGAGGGTGATCTAGGCATGAGGTATTGCATAGAGGGAATAATCGATGGTGACGGACTTGACATCGTTGTGAAAGATTGCGGTTTTGAAAAAGAGAAAGTTGAGGATTACTGTTCTTTGGTAAAAAAAAATCCAGCACATTTACCTGTATCTTCAAAGGAGAGGAGAATTGAACGAAGTTTAGCCAAAGTTGCTGTTGAAATCGCCGCAAATAGGCATGTAGGAACTCTTAAAAATATTTATACTCCTATGGGGGAGGTATTTGTTCAATCAGGAAAAGATCTTAGTGATGTTTCTATAATAATTGGCACAGGTGGAGCAATTATTGAGAGTGATTCACCCTATGAGATATTAAAAAATATCGCCTTTAACCCATCTGAGCCATTCTCTCTGAGACCCAAATCTCCGACATATTATTTGGACAAGGACTATATCCTTTTCGCGATTGGCCTTTTAAACGAAGTTGACCCAAATATTGCTTTTAGAATCGCACAAAAATCGTTAGCACAGTTGAAGCAATAAAATATATGTGAATCATTTCGATCGCTCTGGAGAGTATATGTCAAGCATATCCGTGAAAAACGAGAAATTAGATGAGAGTGAGTTTTTTAATATTCGACAAGAGATTGTGTCAAAGTGGCCCACACTCAATGAGGTTAATCTTCAAGAAGCTATTAATTATCATAAAGGTATCCCTCGCGAGAAAAATTTATTTGATCTGATAAGCGACGCAAAAAAAAGGGGTGCAACAATAATTTACCCTCGAGGTGGTGTCGCTCTAGTCGATGATCAAATAAAGCTATTGTTACACTTACAAAATTATGGTGGGGCCGATTATCTTCCCACTACTGTTGACAGCTATACACGCAACGAATCTTTTGATAGTGCCAGGAAAGGAATTGAGCAAAGCATAAAAAATGGCCGTTCAAGGTTAAACGGGTTTCCAGTGGTGAATCACGGAGTTTCAGGCTGCAGAAAAATTATCGAAGCCATAGAAGTACCCGCCATGCTCCTCCCAGGAACACCATCTCCTTGTACTGCGGCAGAGATTGCTTTTGGGGGAGGATATACAGGTCTTCTTGGGGGAGGGATATCAGATACGATCAGGTTTACAAAAAAAATGCCCCTTAATGAAGGTATACAGAATTATCAATACGTCGACAGGCTTGTCTCTTATTATGGCGAGAGAGGAGTAAAAATACATCGTGAGCATACGGGTTTTCTAACGGGAACATTAATCCCTCCTGCTATAGCAATTTCAATTATCGTACTCGACTGTTTGTTAGCCGCAAAGCAAGGTGTAAAACAATACAGCCTTGGGATTGGTCAAAACTTAAATATTGTGCAAGATGTTGCTGCTCTGAAAACAGTTCCACTGATATGTACTAAATATCTTCATCGTTTTGGTATTGAAGATATGGAACTTCCGGTCGGTTTGCACCAATGGATGGGGGCTTTTCCACCAAATGAAGCAGAGGCCGTTTCTGTTATTTGTCTTGCAGCTATGATCGGTTTGTTAGGCAATGCTACTCATATGACCACAAAAACAAGCCATGAAGCCATAGGGATTCCATCACTGGAGTCTAATGCTTTTGGCTTGAGAACGACGAAGAAAATAATCAAACTGTTAGGTAATTTTTCATACCCATCTGATCCGCGAGTCGACGAGGAAATGTATTGGATAAAGCGTGAAGCAGAAAGCATATTGGATAGAGTCCTCGAAATTGGTGATGGCGATCCTGCGGTTGGTGCCAACAGAGGGTTCGAGGCAGGAATACTAGATGTTCCTTGGGCACCAAATCTCTGTGTTGCCAACAAAGTGCTTCCTGCCAGAGATAGTTCTGGTGCAGTACGCTACCTGGATACTGGTGATTTACCATTCCCAAAGGACATAAAAGAATTTCACCTCTCTAAACTAAAAGAGCGAGCTAAAAAAGAAAATACAGAAGTTGATATCGATTTAGCCATTCACGACGTGACTGATATTGCACGATCCATCATAAATTAAAATGTAGTTCTCATTTTCATACTTGAGACCTAGTAGAAATG
>JABDPQ010000778.1 GCA_013042695.1 Desulfobacterales bacterium
GATGATATCCTCAAGCAGATCTGTTGATACCTGCTCGATGACAGGATTATACAGGGCACGTTCTTGAGATGGTGACTGCAAAACGCGATTACTATTCAGGTGTCGAACAATCTTGTGGGCAAGAACAAGCGAATTTCGCGTATTTTGCGTCTTGACAGCATCCTCCAAATCACTGATCATTTCTTTCTTTACTCGTTGCAGTTCCTCGTCTGTAAACCCATACGTAACTGCCTGCCTCACCACTTGCTCGATTGTTCCGAGCGTTTTTTTCCAGTTATCCTGATTTGTTCTGGCACGAATACCGCTGTATTGAAACTCATCCAGCATTGTCCCTGCATAATAAGTAGCGGATGTAAACGGCGTATCCGTTTGTTCGACAATTTGATCCAATCGATAATTGACTATCTTGCTAACCATATAGCGATACAGGTTATTCTTCTGCATCTCTAAAGAATCATTTTCCTGTTGTTTATTCCACAAGACTTCAATCGAGATATCAACATAACCTAACTCTGCATCATGATAATAAAACGGTTTAACCCCTGAATGCTTTACATCACCGTAATCAGGACATGATGGAGCTGGCCCCGCACCTTTTAGATGGCTAAAATACGTGTCAATCAAAGGCTGAATAGTACCAATAGCAAAATCTCCAACCACGACCAGTATCATATTCTCCGGTCGATACCAGGTATCATAGTACGATTTCAAATCATCTCTATCGGCATTGATAAGCGTCTGCTCATCACCAATTACCATCCGCTCCGGCAGCAATGTGCCTTCAAAGCTAAAGACAGTGCTGGCTTTATGGGCACGATAGGCCGATGAATCCCGCGCCGTTTTCTCGGCAAGAATAACTCCTCTTTCACGATCAATCTCACTTTCCAATAATAGTGCACCTCGGGCGTAGTCACTGGCAACGAGCAGCCCCTTCTCGAGCTGCAGCTGACCTCCTTTTGGCAAAATGAGTTTATAGACTGTTTCTTCATATGTCGTGTAAGCATTGGTATCACCACCGAAACTCATACCTATTGACTGGAAATAATCGACTAGATCACCCGGTTTAAAATGGGTGGTGCCGTTAAATAGCATGTGTTCAAGAAAGTGCGCCAAACCGCTCTGATTGTCATCCTCGTTAAGCGAGCCCGCCTGCACATTCAGATAGATCCCCACCCTGTCCTTCGGCTCAGAATTTGTTTTCAAAACATAGCGAAAGCCATTTGGCAGTCTGCCAAACACTAAACTAGGATCAGGCGCAAGCGTGCTCAGTTCATGCGGCCATTGGGTGGACAAGCAATTGACTTTATTGCCTATACCGAAATCGTTTGCATAAAGAGCGTGAACAAACATGGACCAAAGCAAAAGTGTGATTAAAACGGAAGGCAAAACTTTAATTTTCATAATTACCAATTGTCGTTTTCATTTGATTACTAAACTTCCCTATACCACAAATAGTATAAATCTCTTGTATCAGATGACAAGTTCACTGCAAACAATCATTCATGCCAGAGATAGTGCTTTAAAATCAGCCGGTTTCCATTTATGATCATTGCAGATTCAGAAATCTTCAGGCGCAGGCCATAACCGGATCGACTTTTAGATGAAACCAGACACTTACCAGAAAATAGCTGATTATTATGAAATGCTATTCTCCTTTTTCCTCAAAGGGCTGCGGAGTGATATTTGCACCTATATTTTTCATAAAGGTTACAAGCGGGTGATTGATGCCTGCTGTGGCACCGGAGGGCAGCTACTTCAGCTAAAACGATCCGGGATGGAACTTTACGGTATCGATAATTCCCCCTTTATGCTTGAGCAGGCTCGAAAAGCCTGCCCTCCAGACATCGAACTCCGTCTTCTCGATGCCGAACGGCAAGCCTACGATGATGCTTTTTTTGACTGTGCAATCATCTCATTTGGTCTGCATGAAAAACACCCGACCGCGAACCACATCATTTATTCAAATTGTAAAAAAATGATCAGGCAAGGAGGTTCAATCATTATTGCAGATTATAATTTGGTGCCATCCCACTTGAGCGGGGTGCTTATTGGCAAATGTCTGATCCCTCTGATTGAAAGGTGCGCGGGAAAAGAACATTTTACGAACTACAACAGGTGGATGCAGCAAGGCGCTCTCGAGGGTTTCCTTGCCCGTCATCAGATTACTACAGATATTATCACACAACCTCTGAGTCGGACGGTCCTCTGTTGTGCAGTAAAAGTCGATGACTCTCTCGACAGTTATAGTCAGAGCTTTGGTCTGCTCGAACAATCACTCAGAACGAAAAAACAGCAAATACACGCAAAACATCATGAAGCTCAAGAATAAAGTCGTCCTCGTACCCGGAGCCAGTCGACCAATTGGCCGTGCTGTTGCCGTTAAATTTGCCCAGGAAGGCGCAAAACTTGTCGTACCGGTATTCGAAGACTGGCCTGAGTCCACAATTGAGATGGAGAACATCTTTAGCTCATCTGGTTACACATTCCTCAGGCAGTCATGTGATCTCACGGTAGCAGCTGATGTAGCCAATCTTGTATCGAGAATTGAGGAAGAATATGGTGCACTTCACTATTTGATCAATAATATCGAACGAGGTGGAATGCCCATTGTTCATGGCTCTTATGATCATGAACACAATCGCGACCAATGGGAACTGGAGATCAACACTACGTTGAAAGCCAAGTGGAATCTTTTTCATTTTTCGCAACCATTGTTAAAAAGGTCCGGCCAGGGAGCAGTAACCAATATTTCTTCTATTGCGGCACTTACAGGTCGTTCGGGACCAGTTTCCCTGGTATTCAATGATGGCTACAGCGCGGCTAATCGCGGCATCGCATCACTCACTGAAACCTGGGCCAAAGAAGCAGCTCCTGCAATCAGGGTAAATG
>JABDPQ010000782.1 GCA_013042695.1 Desulfobacterales bacterium
ATCCTGGCTGACCCTTTCGGCAGAGGCCTGCAGCTCTTCGATAAAAATAGCTCGATCTTTTTCTGAAAGCCTGCTCCAGAGCGGACCACCGATGATGGTCAGGAGGCTGTCGGAGATATGGCCGGTGAGATTGATGAACTTTTGTACTTCATAGAACTTCTTTGCCTTGATGGTGGGCAGTGGATTTTCCTGGGCATCGACTACTCCCTGCTGCAGCGCCAGATATACCTCAGCGAAAGCCAGCGGAGTCGGATTGGCCTCGCAGGCTTTTGGGAACATCATGTAAAGCGGCGCATTAGGCACCCGGATCTTGAGATTCTTCATGTCGGCGCAGGCATTGAGCGGCTTATTGGATGTGGCATGTCGCTGACCGTAGTAGTTATGAGCCACAATATGGTTGCCTGTAGCCTTGGTATAGCCCGCTCCCAGCTCTTCAAACAAGTCACTTTTGGTGTACTTGCGCCAATGGTCCAGATCACGGAACATATAAGGTGCGCCGGCAATAGCCAGAGGACCGAAGGAGCGACCAGCAAAAAGATTACCGGTGTAAATCATGTCAACGGTACCAAGAGCGAGACCTTGGTTGATATCAACTTCTTTGCCGAGTGAGGAAGCCGGAAAAACCTCTATCTCATAACGGCCCTCGGTGCGTTTTTTGATAATTTCAGCAGTCTCAACCATACGCTTGTGATAGGGTTCGCTCGCCTCATAGACGTGAGCGAACTTAAGTTTCTCAGCTGCTACAGCGATACCGGCACTGATCATGGAAAGCGCAAAAACAACAGCTACAAACATCGTTAACCGCCTTTTCATTTTCTGACCTCCTTATCAAAATAAATAGAAACATTGCCACCCTGCTAAAGACCAACAACGCCTCAGCATTTCAAACAACAATTGACAAATGGGCGACTCCAAAATTGTAAGACGAATGTCTTTCAATGAGAATCTAAAAGTAGTCTAATCTCGTAAGCCTGTCAACTAAATGACTTCTAAAAAAACAAACACATATTTGAGTTAGGTGATTGTCTTTTCTGATAAATTATTTCTTTTTAAAACAACGTGATTAAGCAATCACGTCAAGCTCTGCGCTCAAAAAATCAGCACATTACGATGAAGAAAGCAAAAATATCCACCGAGTGCTGCTTGGTCAAGCACTCGGACAGAGAGTTTGAGACATCCAGCACCAGTTTCCACCTGAAGATGCGTCTGAAAATATCACAAAAGTGAGCCCGCTCCCTGTACAGACACAATTTTGTGATATAATGAAATCTGATTCTTCTGTGGTAGGCCTTTTAAGCACATTCTTGAGCTAAAAGGTCACTGCTTTATTTTAAAATATCGCTTATCAAATCAATTGAATACTTCATAGGATCATGACGACAAACGCACCTTCCAATCTTGTGGATTCCTCCTCCCAGATATTTAATGAAAGATTTAAGAAGCTCGTCAATGAAATTCATGCAGCATCGACACCCAATGCCATCATGGTCGGGCTACGCAACAAGATTCTCAATATATACAGCGTTGAAATGGCAACGATTTTTCTTATCGATGCCAAAAAAAACAAACTCGTGTCTTGGGTTTTGCTGCCTGGTGACTCATTGCGCAAGATCAGGATGGATATCAACCGCTCCAGCATCACCGGCTTTGTAGCAGAAACTAAACAAACATTGAACATTTCCAATGCCTATGACAAAGACGAATTAAACACTATCGACCCTTCGCTGCTATTCGATCCCTCCTGGGATGAAAAGAGCGGTAACAGATCACGACAGATTCTGGCCACGCCCGTTGTCCATAAATCAAACTTGATGGGAGTCATACAGCTCATTAACAAGCGCGGTAACGACAATTTCACCTTAACTGATGAGACCCGCTTAAAAGAGCTGTCTGACACCTTGGCCATAGCCCTGTTCAACCACTACAAAAGTGGTAAAAAAATTCCCATGCGCTATGAGGAGCTTGTCAATCGCGAAATCATATCTTCCCAGGAAATGGAACGGGCAATGGTCATTGCCACTCAGCAGGAAAAGGAAGTTGAAACAGTCTTAATGGAAAATTTTCTGGTCGCTAAGCCGGATTTGGGAGATGCTCTGGCTTTTGTATATAAAACAAAATTCATTGACCTCAAGAAAGAACAAGGCTCAGCCCTCAGCCTCATTGAGGAGGCCGATATCGATATCCTGCGTAGAAACCTCGTTGTTCCATTTGAAAAAAAGGCCAGCAATCTTGTAATTGTGGCTAAAAACCCGGCCAATCAAAATGGCATTCTGGAAGTAAAAAGACACTTCAAGGCAGCAAAGATAAATGTCCTCCTCGCTTTCGGGGACGACATCCGTGAACTCCTCGATAGCGTTGCTCCACCGGAGGATCAAGCCCCCATGGACGATATTGAGGCTGCCGAAGAGGTCCCTGAAGAAGAACGGTACGAACCTGATATTTACGCAAAGCCTGAAGAGCAGCTCATTGAGGTCGAAGTTGACACCACACCGGCGGTGCAATTGGTGAACAAGATAATTGAAGATGCCTACTACGCAGGAGCCTCAGATATTCATATCGAACCATACGGAGTAAAACAAGATGCTGAAGTACGCTACCGTATTGACGGCACCTGTGCAAACATACTCAATATTTCAAAAATAAACGTCAGATCAGCGATTGCTCGAATCAAGGTCCTGGCAGATCTTGATATTTCCGAACGTCGCAAACCTCAAGACGGAAAAATTAAGTTTACCACAACCCGGGCAGACAATATTGAACTGCGTGTTGCATCGCTGCCCACTGCGGATGGCAACGAAGACATCGTGCTTCGAATCCTGGCCGACAGTAAGCCGCTTCCTTTAAACAAAATCACTCCGGATCGAGTATTAAAGCGGCTTATTCCCGTCGTAACCAAGCCATATGGTATGTTTCTCGTCGTCGGTCCAACCGGGTCGGGCAAAACAACAACACTGCATTCTGCCCTGAATTACATCAACACACCGGATAAAAAAATCTGGACTGCAGAGGATCCAGTGGAAATAACCCAATACCGCCTGCGCCAGGTTCAGGTTAAACCATACATCGGTTATACCTTCGCAGCTGCCATGCGGGCATTTCTTCGAGCTGACCCTGATGTTATCATGATTGGTGAGATGCGGGACCAGGAAACTGCCAAGATGGCGATTGAGGCCTCGCTGACCGGCCATCTTGTTTTCAGTACGCTGCATACCAACTCTGCTGCAGAAACGGTTGTTCGACTCATCGATATGGGGATGGACCCGTTTAATTTTTCTGATTCACTACTCGGGGTTTTGGCCCAGCGCCTTGTCAGGACATTATGCGAAGACTGCAAAGAGCCATACAACCCAAGTCAACAGGAATATGACCACCTCGTCCATCACTATGGCGTCATGTTTTTTGAGCATCTGAATAGACCATACTCAGAAAAGCTGACGCTCTTTCGACCAAACGGCTGTGAAAACTGCAATCAAACCGGATACAAAGGAAGAGCAGGTCTTTTTGAAATGCTTGTGGCAAACAGGACGATTAAAGACCAGATCATTAAAAAGGCTCCCGCCGAAGAAATTAAACTTGAAGCCATCGACGATGGCATGAC
>JABDPQ010000792.1 GCA_013042695.1 Desulfobacterales bacterium
ATCCGGGAGACAGATTAATTTTCACAAAACAACCTGAAAAAAAATCGGTCCCCTAAGTTATTATTAGAAAAATTTAATCTGTCACCCGAAATAAAGACCCGATGCTGAGGAATAGGGGTAATCAGATTAATTAATGTAAGATTAGAAAAGAAAAAGAATGATAAGCATATATAATAATGTAAAATATTTATTTCAGCGCTACGTTGGAATACACAGGTCGCTACTCAACAGAGCGTGTCATATATAGAATTTATTATTGCCAATTCGAAGGTAATCATTATTGTCTCTGTCTTGTTGATCAGAGCCCGATATCTTACGCTGGTGATTGCATCTAAAATACGCTCGATATCTGCTATCCCAATGAATTCATCGTTGCAATAACCCAACACATCCCCGAGCCTTCGTTTCAGCTTTTGACAGCCGGAATATGAGCGGCATCAAGAAGATTGGTTAGGAGTGTTACCGAGTTTTCGGGAAGGAATTGTGAAAATAGTAGGGCAGGATACATAGCAAATACTAATCACCTAGAGTGAGAGCTGACTGAAATGGTAAGAAAATGTTGTCCTGATTGCGCAGATCTGGCGCAGACTGCCGAAGGTAAACGACTGACACAACAGGAGTCTGGAGAAAAAGCATGGTATCGCTGGGGTCCGTATCTCAGCGAGCGCCAGTGGGGCACCGTTCGTGAAGATTATTCTGCTGAAGCGGAACCCTGGGATTATTTGGTTCATGATGACGCCCGTCGGCGGACATACCGCTGGGGCGAGGATGGCTTGGCCGGATTCAGTGATGATCAACAGAAGCTCTGTCTCGGCCTTGCACTGTGGAATGGCAAGGATGCCATCTTGAAGGAGCGCCTCTTTGGCCTCACAAATGCCCAGGGCAATCACGGGGAAGATGTTAAAGAGTATTACTATTATCTGGATGCTCTTCCATCACATGCCTATTGCAAGATGCTTTACAAATATCCACAGGCAGCATTTCCCTATGCCGAACTCGAGAAGGTTAATGGATCACTCAGTACGACAGAGAAAGAGTATGAATTGATTGATACGGGTGTTTTTGATGATGATCGCTATTTTGATGTTCTGGTTGAATACGCCAAAGGAGCTGTTGATGATATTCTTCTCAATGTGCAGGTAACCAATCATGGTGAGGATGCTCATCCGATAACGGTGATCATTCAACTCTGGTTTCGCAACGATTGGAGTTTTAGGTCGAGTGCGTTTCGGCCCTCGCTGTATGCAGAAGATGGCCGTATACATGTTGATCATCCCGAATTTGAAGATTATTTGCTCGTTTGTGATCCTGGTGATTTTATATTTTGTGATAACGAGACGGCTGCAGAGGATGTTTCTTATTCAAAGGATTCTTTTCACCGCTGCGTTGTAAACAGTCAGCATGATGCGGTAAATCCGCAGATGCGGGGTACCAAAGCTGGTGTAAAATTCCACGCTGATATACCAGCACACCAGTCGACGACGTTTCGGGCACGTCTGGGAGTCGACCACTCCTTGGTGGGCTATGAAGATCTACTGGCTCAACGCCGCACAGAAGCAGATGCGTTTTACCATCAGCTGCAATGTCGTATTACAGATCAGGATGCATGTGCAATTCAACGCCAAGCACTGGCGGGGATGATTTGGACTAAACAGTGGTACTACTATGATGTTGATCGCTGGCTCGACGGTGATCTGATCGAAACACCTGAATCCCGAAAGCAGGCGCGAAATAACGATTGGCGTCACCTGCATAATGCTGATGTTATTTCAATGCCCGACACCTGGGAATATCCATGGTACGCAACCTGGGATTTGGCCTTTCATTGTTTACCCATCTCCCTGGTTGATTCGTATTTTGCTAAACAGCAGTTACTTTTGTTTACGCGTGAGCGCTATTTGCACCCGAATGGTCAAATGCCGGCGTTTGAATGGAATTTTTGTGATGTGAACCCGCCGGTACATGCCTGGGCTAGCTGGAGAGTATTTCAAATTGAAAGAACACAGCGTGGGGGAGAGGGCGACCTTTCCTTTTTGGAGCAGGTGTTTCACAAGCTCATGCTCAATTTTACCTGGTGGGTTAATCGTAAAGACGTTGAAGATCGTAACGTATTTCAGGGCGGTTTCCTGGGACTGGACAATAT
>JABDPQ010000798.1 GCA_013042695.1 Desulfobacterales bacterium
GATGTCAGGTAGCACTCTGCGCTAGAGACGGTGAAACGGCCAGCCAGACTGCACAGCAGATCATGCACCAAACAAGCTCCATGACTGTGGGGTTTGGTGCAGATGTAAGCAGAAAAGAGGATGTTGACCAGCTGTTGGAAAATGTCAGAAATGAACTTGGCAACCCCGATATTCTCATCACCAACGCCGGCGGCCCTCCACCGGGGACATTTGCCTCCACTAAGCTCGAAGATTATGAACGCGCACTACGATTGAACCTGATGAGTGCTGTAAACCTCATTCATGCAGTTGTGCCTTTCATGAAAATGAAAAAGTGGGGGAGGATCATAGCGATCACCTCAATTGCGGTCAAGCAGCCCATAGGTGATCTTTTGCTGTCGAACATGGCAAGAACTGGCTTGACCGGTTTCCTTAAAACCATCGCCACGGAGCTCGCAGACAACAACATCACCGTCAATGCATTGCTGCCTGGGATGCATAAAACCGCTCGAGTCGAAGAGCTCATTAAGAACAGGGCTCTGGTGGAAAATAAATCGATCCAGGCGGTAACCGAAGAGATGCTTGGTGAAATTCCTGCGAGAGCAATGGGCGAGCCGGACGATTTCGGTTCGGTTGCAGTTTTTTTAGCCAGCAATCAGGCCCGATACATTACTGGACAGAATCTTCTGATTGACGGGGGCAAATTTCCCGGACTGCTCTAATATCCGGTCGTCTGTTTCACTTTTTCAATTGACTGGAGCCTAATAAAAACGAGGACCGGATTCAAATCCCGGCCATTGCCGATTCAAAACTATCAGGTTGGTCCCGTTACATAATTGATTGCGATAATAAGCATCGGAGCAATGAGGACCCACGGCAGTAGCTGGCCCAAACCCCACCGATAAGCCAGCGTTGTCGCCTTGACGCGCATTGCTGAGCTGGTAACGACGGTAAAAGGAATCAATGGCGAAATAGTCATTCCGGCAACCCATGATACCATCAGCAATGCAAGAAACGCTACTGGCGTGAGGTTGAGCGTTTCCGGCGACACTGTCAGGGCAAGGGTAGTGACCGGTATGATCATATGAATCCCGCAAAAACTGAGCCCCGCCACAAAAACCATGAAACTCATACCAACGAAATAGAGCGGCATGCCGTTTAGGTACATGAGAAATTCCCCAATATAATCACGTATCGGTGTAAGCGACACGGCAGAACCGAAAAACGACAGGGCAATGAGAAACGGTAGGAACTGGATGTAGTCGTCAAAATTTTTGTTGTATTTTCTCAATCCCTGCTTCAGGTCATCAAAGGTGCCAACAAGAAATATCCATACCAGTGAATAGATTACGATAATGCCGGAAACGATAAATATGGTTGGCGTATCAGGCATCAGCAGGGATCCTAAAAATGCAAGAATGATGAGCGTCAGTACATGGGTCATCAATTCAATCAGTTTACGAAGCGAGTGAGGCTTGGTTACTTCGGGCAGGGCGTCGTAAACATCTTGAAGAAGTTTTTTATCCATCAGCACGAACAGAAGACAGAGCCCGACTATGGCGGTGACAAGAATCAGCGCCGGCAGAAAATAATCGGCGTAGGACACGTTCTGGTACAGTAGAATCATGTTGAGAGCCGGATCGTACGGCGAGAACATCATGTTTGAGCTGTACACAGCTATATGCAGCCGAGCTAAGTACTTGCGAGGCAGATTGAGCGGATCCAGAAGCCGTTGAAAAATAATTATCGAAGCAATATTCAACGCGACTGTGAGCGCCAGATGAATCACTGCAAGACTCAAAAATACTTGCCCGCAGCGATTCCGGCGCTCTGCAACGAAGTGCTCCATTGATTCCAGGTATCCACCGTTGCTGATGGGAATCGAGATCAAAGGGATCACAACAAACAGCAATGGCATCAGGATCCCCTTGGTCAGACAGTTATGCCACTCGGCAAAGCTCAGGTCATATCTGAAAATGAGCAGATGTCCCGCTGCCAACGCAACAATTGACGCAATCTGCATAAACCCCCGGTTGATACACAGGGTCGCACACAGAAAAAGAATCAGACCAAACGATGAAGCGATTACATAGAAACTGTTTGGAATCGGCACTAACTGATGAACCAGTACCGTTGCAAATAAAAAATACATACAGAAGATATAGAGAGATTTCATTCAAGCCTGAAAAGGAATTAGAATATGCGTATTTACGTTCCTCATATCGTTACTTTATCATGCGCTACTAAGAAATCTTTAGCTGCATTCAAATCCGGCTGCACTCCCAGCCCAAGTTGTTCTGACAGCCTGAATAATCCGTCCACAAATTCAGGAAACGGTGTTGCCAGGAGTTCCTTGAGGGGATTTTTATTGTGAGCGCCAAGAGATTTACTATGACGGGGTCAGATATCATATCTTATTATTATACGGATGTTTTTTTAGGGTGTGGTTATAAATTAGAAATTGCATGCCATCGTTCACTGACGCTCAATTAATTGGATAAACAGGAACAAACTCACCACTTACGGATCGGTGTTAAACTATAAAGTTCCCAAAATTTATCCGGTGTCACTGGAATGAGAGTTTGCAATATTACACCTACCATTTCTAATTGAT
>JABDPQ010000801.1 GCA_013042695.1 Desulfobacterales bacterium
AATGCGCCCTATATCGTTGGGGTTGCGGGGTGGCATATGATGCTTTTAGGAGAATGGGAAAGAGGCAGAGCGCTCCTGCACAAGGGGATGAGACTGAACCCGCTGCATCCCACCTGGTTTTACCTGGCTCCTTTTACGTATCACTATCATCGGGGAGCATACGAACAGGCCTATCTGTATGCAATTAAGTTCAATTATCCGCAATTGTTCTGGGATCAGGTAATGAGGGCCTCTTCTCTGGCCATGCTCCAGGACTACGAAGCGGCAGAAAAAGTAGTGAAAGAACTGCTCGAGTTGATCCCGGATTTCGTTTCTCACGCACGGCAATTGATACGAGGCTATATCAAGGTCGCAGAGGTAGAGGATAAGATTATCTCCGGACTGCAGCATGCGGGTCTGGGAGATATCAGGTGAAGCAAAATCTGACCATCTGGCTGTTAATCAATCTTTACTCAATAAAATTGATACTGGAATAGGTTAACCTTTGTAGTGTCAGGGGTGGAAGGGCTGAAGCTCTCTCCTAATAGGTTATTTTCTGCGGCTGAGCATTGAACTTAATATTGCCAATACAAGCCTCTTCAATTGTCTAGAGGGGATTTTTCGTAACTTCACAGAGGAAGAATCTAAACTTAACTCTCTCACATCCAATAAGAGATGACCAAGGGCTATAGCGGCCGTATCTTGAAAAATGACGATAATTAATGCGAGCTTGCAGAGTCTCAACCAGTTTCTCAAACGATTTAGTCTCGATGCCGAGACCTTGAAACGGATCACTGAGGGTCAGAACCAGAAACAGCACCAAGCTGATAAATACAGTGTAAAGTAGTACAAGCCCCACTAGAGGAGCCTGTGGCCGGTAAGCCCCGAAGCAAGCCATGGCAGCGTAAAATAAAATAATAACAAACAGTTGCACAAACTGATGGTTCAGCTAGCGCGGCATCTAGTCGGGTCATCCTGTAGTCAGACATTAGGTCAAGGTCCGCTAGGATACGAGACCATAGCCTCATTCAACTGGGATTTTAACTCACTGGTGGGTTGACCGTGCAATCTTGTCGAATCGAATAGGATCGCTTCAGACAGGTCGACTGATCTCGGGTGTCGGTGTTCGGGGTGATAGGTGCCAGAGACAAAGGAAGAGGGTACATGATGAATAAAAATAGCTGTGTTGTAATGATGTTGCTGCTGGTAACTTCCGTGATTGGCCTCACATTCGTTGGTGCGTTTCCTTCAGAGGCCGCTGATCAATACGATCCGCAAATCAAATTTTTAAAAGAGCACGTGAAGTTCTACGGCGAGATCTCGATAAAAAATATCATCACCATCTTTTTCCTGACCATCGGTCCACTGAAGATTATTCCTCCCTTCGCGAAGCTGACCGTAAACGCCGATACTAGACTGCGAAACAGGTTAGCATTTCGTAGTTTCTGGATTTCCACGTTGACGATCCTGGCAGTTGCATTCATGGGGCAGACTATGGTGGCCAATTACCGAGTTTCACTTTCTGCACTGCTCACGGCAGGTGGATTAGTAATTTCCATAGCTGCTCTTCGCTCGATAATGGCTCAATATGAGAAACAAAAGGATTCTGATGTTCAACCTGGTCAACCTACTCTTGCCATGGCGATCACGCCGATCAGTTTCCCGACCATACTTCCCCCCTATGGTATAGCAACTGTCCTGCTGATTATAATAATTGGGCAAAGAACAGATAAAAATGTCTATCTGGTAGTAGCAATCATTGTGGGCTACATGGTCGTTAATTATGTGTGCATGCTTTTATCGCACATCATCCTCAAATTTATCAAGCCAGCATTTCTTAATGTGGTAGGTCTCGTGTTGGCCGTCATCCAGCTAGGAATCGGGATAACCTGGATTTATGCCGCAATCGGCGTGCTGGCTATGTCAATCCAGCAAATGACAGGTGTCTAAAAAACAATCTTTGAGGCTATTTCATCGATGATTGCAGAAAACTTGTATTTAACGCTTTGGATCGAACCAATTGAAGGCCATAAGTAGCATGTGTTCGATGAATTTGTCTTTGATTGGAGTGAACATGATCTGCCTCCCTGGTTGAGTGAATAGGATAACTGCTGATTGTTCCTATCTACCAGATGGGCAGGTATGGCAACATTGAATATGAAGGAAATGACGGACAGGCTGGGGGGGGCTATGCTACCGGAAGTGCTCGTTATTGTTGTTTCCGCGCAGCAGAGCGGAGCGGTTCAGTTCTTCCTGATAACTTATTTTCAGCGACTGAGCATTTAACTTAATATTACCAAGACGAAGTTAATCAATGCTGTTCTCAGCGCCGATGAAGATGTTTCCTGATCAGGTAATTTCAGTAACTGAGGTCTACATTTAACATTGCCAGATCGAAGATAAGTATTTCTGACTTTCCATTCAGCAGTAGGTGTTTTCTGGTCATACTAAACCACGACACTGACATTGCTCATATAGCAAGGTAACTGCTAACTCTGCACAGGTCTCTGCCTCCTCCACCAGACGCTCATACGTGCTACGGTGCATGTACCTAGGTCGAGATCCCATCGGCTGAGTAATGTCATCGTTATTGCCAAGCTTCTTACGAATTTTCCGGGATCTGAGAATAAGGCGTGATACCTTATCCTCATTCTGACTAGCGTAGGCCAGATTGCTGCAATTTCTACAAAGAAATAATTTCTGTGAACCGTATAGTACACGGCAACGGCGGTTACAGTCAGGACATAAAAACCAGGTCCGATATCCACCAAAATGCATGGGAGTTCGATCTAGCAGAACTGTCAAGATAACAGGAACAGCTTGGTCTTCCTGCTGTCTTAATTCTCCGTTCTCTATGAGGTAAGAATATTTCAGGGTCATACAGCGATCAGAAATTTTATACGAAACAGACCCCGTGGTCTCACCAAGCCTGTTTCGCCATGACAGTATTCCTGATCTGCCGGGAGTAAGGAGACCGGTCTTGTTCAGGTCCTTGGTATCGATACGCTGCTGATGCTCAGTTAATCCTTTCGTTCCACTTCTTATCCATGTACCAGATCCGAAACCACCCATGTTTTAATGCTCCGCCTGTCGCTGTGGTTACCCCTTTATTACCGAAAGTAATTATTAAATGTATTTTTTCCGCTGATACTAACCTCTTAGATACCTACCTCCAAAATAGGAGGCTGGTCTCATCTGGCAGGACATTGGGAGACTTTGATTTTGGAAAGTCCTGGAAAAATAAATATAATATTTCAAATAGTTATCACATTCACAACGGCTTACACAAGACATTGGGACATTGAAATGGCTATTTCTTTTATTATTATTATTTTTTTCTTTTCTAGAAAAGAAATAAGATCCAACGTCCTCATCAACTGGCTAAACTCTATTAATTACATGATATTTCAACCAGGACATCATAAAATCAAAGTCTTGCAATGTCCTAAATGTCCTGGTGAGCAACTACCTTTGGAGAGGTATGGGGAGTGGCTATCCTACGGACGCGAGATTCTAACTATGCTGTGTCCTCGTCTTTTACCAAGAAACTCGACCAAACATCCTGCTTCCTTAAGGGCTTCTTGCTGCTCTCTGAGCTTGCCTCCAAATTTCCTGGGAGTCATATCCATCTCTTCGTCTGAAAGACTCTCCCAACCATCAGTTATCTTTCCTTGTCCACCATACGCTTTTAGCCCCAGGAGTAATTCTTTCATTGTCATTTCTATAGGTAACCGAATACACTGTTTCCATTTCAGAAGGATGCCGATTATCCGCTCATCATCCATTGCACCGAGCATCGCACCCTTTCGGTTATTGTTGTAAACGTCCAGCAATGAGTGATTCCATCCATACACTTTTGTGATGGCCTCACATAGCAAACCAAAGTCAGCCATTCGCGGTAGTTCTGTAACGTTCATGGTGCTTAGCTCCTGTTGGACTCGGCAGCTGAGATCGTACAATGCTCCCAATATAATCGGTCGTTCAGCTTCAAACCTCGCCATCAACACAGATTCAGGGACCACAGTTGCTCTATCTATCCGTTGCAACTCTACCTGGATTAGTCTGTCAATGAGATCTTGACGTGCCGCAGCTTCAGCTAATCCGTTGATCATTACAGGTCGCATCACATCGACAACGAACTCATCAGCATTGGTGTAATGTGCCCGAGATGCATGGCCACCAGACGTAGCTGTCTGGCATAAAGCATTGGAGGTGCTCTGCTTTATTCCCGAGGTATTATCGTAGGACAACATATAGTTGTTGTTTGCATCAACGTAGATGTCCTGCATATTTCTCTCAGGAAGAGCCCGTAACATTGCCCTGTTCGGATCAATAAGTCCCCTAAGCATAGATTGCACCGTTGAT
>JABDPQ010000059.1 GCA_013042695.1 Desulfobacterales bacterium
GCATGGATCATGTCATCAATATCGCTGGCCATCGCCTATCCACTGGTGCCATGGAAGAACTAATCGCAACTCATCCGGACATCGCCGAATGTGCTGTCATCGGAACGGATGACCAGTTAAAAGGGCAACTGCCGGTGGGGCTCTTCGTGCTCAAATCAGGGGTCAATCGAGATTCTGAGGAAATAAAAACAGAACTGGTGAAAATGGTGCGGGAACAGATTGGCGCCATTGCCTGCTTTAGAGAATCGTCTGAAGTTGTGCGGCTGCCCAAGACCAGATCCGGAAAAATTCTCAGAGGTACGATGCGTTCAATTGCCGCAGGCAAGGAATACCGTGTGCCCTCAACAATCGATGATCCCGTAATTCTTGATGAGATTACGGACACCCTGACTAAGATGGGTTATCCACATTCCTCATAGCAGTCTGAAGGATCTGCAACTTGCTCAACAGGCCTTCGCTTAGCTTTTGTCGGCGCCGGCTTGTTGAGCAGCACTCTCATAATCAACCATATCAGCATCTGTTGATAACACTTCACGACTAAACAGCTATCACCTACAGGAGCGTAATCAGTAAGTACTATGAAAATTCATGAATATCAGGCAAAAGAGCTCTTCAGATCCGGACAAATTCCAGTTCCTGATGGCATCCTTTGCACAACTCCAGAAGAAGCAAGAATTGCGGCGAAAACGCTGGGCCTGCCCGTAGCAGTAAAAGCCCAGGTGCATGCAGGTGGCAGGGGTAAAGGTGGTGGTGTGCGCGTGGCAAAAAGTATGGAGGATGCAGGTGATGCCGCCCAAGCAATACTAGGCATGAAGCTTGTCACTCAGCAAACGGGCTCCGATGGTCGAACCGTCAATAAAGTGCTTGTCGAGCAAGGAGTTGACATTCAAAAGGAACTTTACCTGTCATTGATAATCAATCGAGAAGACGCTACCGTCACCATCATGGCAAGCCAGGACGGCGGTATGGACATTGAGGAGGTTGCTGCCAAGACACCAGAGAGAATTATCAAGGTCGGCGTCAATCCGCTGCTGGGGATCCAGGGGTATCATGTGAGGCAGGTTTGTTTCGGGCTTAAGCTTGAGCCTATCCTTGCAAAACAATACGGCAAACTATTGCGAAACCTCTACAGCCTTTTTGTTACCAATGATTGTTCACTGCTCGAAATTAATCCATTGATTATTACCGTAGAGCAGCAAATTGTTGCACTTGATGCAAAGATCGATATTGATTCCAACGGCCTATTCCGCCACCAGGACCTCGCTGCAATGCTCGACCCGCTGGAAGAAGATGCCAATGAACTTGAAGCAGCCAAGTACGACCTCAATTACATCAAGCTCGACGGAACTATCGGCAACATGGTCAATGGTGCGGGCCTTGCCATGGCGACTATGGACATCATTAAGCAGGCGGGTGCAGAACCGGCAAATTTTCTCGATGTCGGTGGCGGTGCCAATGCCGAAAAAGTAGAAAACGGTTTTCGTATCATACTCAGCGATCCTCAGGTTAAAGGTATTCTCATCAACATTTTCGGCGGCATTTTACGCTGTGACGTTCTCGCTCAGGGCGTTGTTCAGGCGGCACATTCAGTTGGCCTTTCACTCCCGGTTGTGGTGCGGATGGAAGGCACCAATGTCGATGAAGGCCGGCGCATTCTTACAGAATCTGGCCTGGACCTGATCAATGCCATAGACCTCTCAGATGCAGCTCAAAAGATTGCAGCAATCGCCGCTGGGTAAGATTCATCATGGGTAGATTGGTTATAGCTGCAACTATTCTTGCTTTAAGCATCTATTCTGGTATCAGTTATGCTGAAAAGCTGGTAATAGCAGACGGAGGTGAAACATTTTTACCGGAGAACAGCTTACCTGATCTCCTCAGCACCATTTCTGATGGGGTCACCCACATTCAAGTTGAATTGGTGATGACAGCCGATGACCAGGTCGTGGCTCTTTCTGATGTCATACTCAACACCATTACCGATGTTGCGCATGTATTTCCGGAACGGGTGCGAGATGATGGTAATTTTTATGCGGTTGATTTTACCTATGACGAACTTCAGACGCTGAGACTGAAGCCACAATCAGCAAGACCTTTAGAGACTACGGCAGTCAGGTACCCCCTGCCTCATTTCCATATCCCCTCTTTAGCAGATATATTGGGGCTTTTGCGCATTATGGAAGCTGAAGGGAGCATATCTGTTACACTGGTCGCGGAGATTAAAAAAAGCTGGTTTCATCAACAAGAAGGCAAAGACACCAGCCGGGCCACCATAGAAATCCTCGATCGATTTGGTTTTACAGCTCCAAAAGACGAACTTTTTATCGCCTCGTACGATCCGGAAGAGCTGCAGCGAATTCACGATACGCTGTTCCCGACCACAGGAATTAAAACAAAGCTTCTGCAACTCATCGGCAGCAACGACGGACGAGAGACTTTGAGGCTTGAGAGAGGTCGATGGATTTCTTATAATTATGATTGGATGGCAACCAAATTCGGCCTCAAAGCCGTCTCTGCCTATGCAGACGCTATCGGGCTGCCTCCGGAAACATTTGTAGATGAGACGGGATCCGCAAAACAGCCTCATTATCTTGAAGATGCTCGATTGCTTGGATTACAGATATTTGTTTATCCTATTGACCATCTCCTGCAGGAATTGGTTGGATATGCTGATACTGCTGAAGAACTGGTCAACCATTTTTTATTTTCCCTCGACCTGGACGGTCTGCTGACCAGCCGTACCAATTTATTCCGAACCGTTCTAGCCAACCGGAGCAAAGAACAGGTTTCGACTGATGATCAAGCGCAATCCATAGAACAGCTTATTGAAAATATGCAAAACTTCGGTAAGCAAGCCGACAATCCATTACAGAAACTAATCCCATATAACCCATCACCTATCACCAATTGAGAGCCATGTCTATTTTCGTCGATAACAACACACGCCTGATTGTTCAGGGAATTACCGGCCAGGAAGGCCAGTTTCACACGCGACAATGCATCAGTTACGGTACCAATGTCGTTGGAGGGGTAACACCTGGTAAGGGAGGCCAGAAAATGGATGGTGTTTTGGTCTTCAATTCTGTTTCTGAAGCAAAAGAGCAAACGGATGCCAACGCCTCAATGATTTTCGTTCCACCTCCATTTGCCGCTGAAGCTATACTTGAAGCGATCGATGCTGGCATACAACTTATTGTCTGTATCACTGAAGGCATTCCTGTCATTGATATGCTGAAGGTCAAAAATTACCTTGTCGGTAAATCTTCCCGCCTGATTGGACCGAACTGTCCAGGCATCATTACTCCAGGAGCCTGCAAAATTGGCATAATGCCCGCACCAATCCACCGAGCCGGCGGTCCTTTCGGAGTTGTTTCACGATCTGGCACCCTGACTTACGAAGTAGTCCATCAACTGACGATGGAGGGTTTCGGTCAAACGACCTGTGTCGGCATTGGCGGCGATCCGGTAAATGGAACTGGCTTCATTGATTGTCTCGAAGCATTTGAAACAGATCGACAGACCAAGGCAGTCGTAATGGTTGGAGAAATAGGCGGAAATGCAGAAGAAGAAGCCTCGCAGTGGATATCATCAAACATGAGTAAACCGGTTGTCGGGTTCATTGCCGGCCTGACCGCACCACCAGGCAGAAGAATGGGCCATGCCGGAGCGATTGTCAGCGGAGGCTCAGGTACCGCCAGTGCAAAAATTGAGGCAATGGAGGCAGGCGGCATCCATGTGTGCCGCAACCTCGGCACACTCGGAAAACTTTGCAAACAAATCTACTCATAGTTTTCAGATCAGGAGCTATACCATTCTCTGAGTTGGGCGGGAGGGTTCTGAGTCACTCCTCCTGCCCAGTAATCTGCCTGGACACTCCATTTTAGAAACGCACCCTGCCGATACATGCATAACAATGTTCTTTGGTCACCCCACAACAGTGACGATATCCGTGTATTACTTTTTTCGCCTTCTGCCTGTCACCACTCTTACAGACACTGCCAATAGGTGCTGAGATCAGTTGCACACCCTTTATACTATTTAAACAGAGCGCTTCTCAACAAACGAGTACAAATAACATTTTTTCCTTGACAAGAAATGAATCTTCGCCTAAAAATGCATGTGTAACGATGTTCTTTTATTTGCTTTCAGAAGTCTCTTTTTCTATATTATTTAATAAAATTTTAGCTATTTATAGCGATAAAAATCGTAGCAAGGCCTTTTTATTAGGCACCACCGCTTTCTTGTGATATCACAATTTAATTTATTTATATCAATATATTAAGGAGAATCACGGAACCATCATAGATGGTCACATATTCACTCTTCGGTAACAGCAGTAAACTATAGATACCTCTGCAGGGCAGACAGTAAGCTGGCTACTGAGGTGACCACACCTCTGACTTGGCCCAAAACCCAGAAGTATCTATTTACTATTACACCAGTAGCAATCGTACATTTTCACCTGTGGGTGCTGGTCGCTTCAAGGTAACGCGAGGAGGCAACAATAAAAGCATAGGCAACTGACATGCCTTGCATCATTTTTCCTGTACCAAGGAGATCGCATGAACACAAACGAAAGACTGGATCATCTGAAAAAACTCAGGGCTGAAGCCAGACTAGGAGGCGGCCAGAAAAGGATAGACAAGCTGCATTCTCTGGGCCGAATGACCGCGCGAGAGCGTATAGACGTGCTGCTTGACAAGGATTCTTTTGAAGAATTCGATATGTACAAGAGCCATCGTTGTACTGACTTTGACATGCAGGAGAAGAAATTCCTCGGTGATGGTGTTGTCACCGGGTACGGTACCATAGACGGCAGGATCGTTTATGTATTCGCTCAGGATTTTACCGTACTTGGCGGTTCACTATCAGAAACGTTTGCTGAAAAAATATGTAAGATCATGGATTTAGCTCAAAAAAATGGTGCTCCGGTCATTGGGCTTAACGACTCAGGCGGTGCTCGAATACAGGAAGGCATTGAAAGTCTTGCCGGTTACTCCGATATATTTTTAAGAAATGTTATGTCTTCTGGAGTCATTCCGCAGATTTCAGCAATTTTTGGGCCATGTGCGGGCGGGGCAGTCTACTCACCAGCTCTTACCGATTTCGTCGTCATGGTAAAAAATAATTCCTACATGTTTTTGACCGGACCGAAGGTTGTAAAGTCGGTTACGCATGAAGACGTTACGGTAGAAGAACTTGGCGGAGCCGATATGCATGCCTCCCGCAGCGGTGTCTCTGATTACGCTGCAGAATCAGGAACCGACGCCATAGATTATGTCCGTAAACTATTTTCCTATTTGCCCCAAAATAATGTAGAAAATCCTCCGATTGTCCCATGCTCTGATGCCGTTGATCGTACTTCCAGCAATCTCAATGCGATCATCCCGGAAAATCCCAATGAAGCTTACGATATGAAAGAAATTATCCTGCAATCAGTCGATAATGGTGAGTTTCTTGAAGTCAAGGCACAATTTGCCCCAAACATTATCGTTGGATTTGCCCGTTATAACGGTATGAGTGTCGGTATCGTTGCAAATCAACCGGCTCATTTCTCAGGAGTGCTGGATATTGACTCGTCAGTAAAAGGTGCTCGTTTTGTCAGATTCTGTGATTGTTTTAATATCCCGGTGGTGACTTTTGTGGATGTTCCAGGATTTCTACCGGGCACCGTTCAGGAATATGGCGGGGTTATCAGAAACGGCGCTAAAATACTTTACGCTTACGCTGAGGCAACCATACCGAAGGTGACGGTTATCACCAGAAAGGCCTATGGCGGCGCTTATTGCGTCATGTCCTCAAAACATTTGCGGGGGGATATCAATTACGCCTGGCCAAGTGCCGAAATTGCCGTCATGGGCGCCAAAGGCGCTGTTGAGGTGCTTTACGGCAGACAGGCTAAAAAGCAAGATAACCCCGCTCAGTTTCTGAGTCAAAAAGAAAAAGAGTATCAGGATACCGTAGCCAATCCATATGTCGCTGCACAGCGGGGTTATATAGACGATATCATCGAACCGGCTCGAACGAGAATAAGAATTATTCGGGCATTGACTATCCTGCAAGACAAGCGAGACACCAACCCAATGAAAAAACACGGTAATATTCCACTATAACCTTCGCCCACTGGAGATAAAAAAATGACTGTAAAGATTTTCATCAAGCGGAACATACCAGAAAGCAGTATTCCCGAACTCAGCGTCCTCTTGAAAAGACTTCGATCCGTCACCTTGATGCAGCCCGGCTATATTTCCGGTCAAACCCTGAAACGACTGGATAAGGAAAATGAATGTATGGTCATCAGCACCTGGCGTTCTGATGAAGACTGGGAAAATTGGTTTACGCATCCAAAACGTTTGGCTATCCAGGGTGAAATCGATCAACTCCTTGGAACGAATACGGAATATGCAATGTATGAATGATTCTGAGAAAAATGCCAGAACATAACGATAAGGTAAAAGTACCATGGCTATAATGCAGAAGAAAATGGCTGCAGCGCTCGCTGCAGTGAATAGTTACATCCAGATGGAAGAGGCCACTGCAGCAGGGCAACAGGCTGCCATCCCCTTGCCAAAGACGCCCGAAAACGTCCAGAGCCTCTGGAGTCAATGCGGACGCCAAGAGATGATGAACATGCGGAGATTAGTCCAGATGCGGGCATTTGGGCGCTGTCGCTAATAGAGAAGAGCCAACGATCAGGCCAAAAGGAGATACAGACGATGAGCAATAAGGTTACCATGACTGAACTCAATTATGATAGCAACCGTCCAGAAGCTGAAAACCCGGTAAAGATTATGGATTTGAGCTTGCGGGACGGCCATCAGTCACTTTTTGCGACGAGAGGACGAACCGAGGACATGATACCCGTTGCAGAAATGATGGACGAAGTCGGTTTCTGGGCAATTGAGACGTGGGGGGGCGCCACCTTTGACACGATGCATCGATTTCTCAATGAAGATCCCTGGGAACGTCTACGCACCCTTAAACGATATATCAAAAAGACCCCTTTTTCGATGTTGCTCAGGGCGCAGAATCTCGTGGGCTATCGCAACTATGCTGACGACTTGGCAACGGCTTTCGTCGACCGTTCTGCTGAAAACGGTATGGATATATTCCGAACCTTTGATGCACTTAATGACTATCGAAACTTTGAGACAGTCGTTGCGCAAATAAAAAAATCCGGCAAACATTTTCAGGGATGTATCTGCTATACATTGACTGAACCGCGCCTTGCCGGTGACGTCTATAATCTTGATTATTACATAA
>JABDPQ010000515.1 GCA_013042695.1 Desulfobacterales bacterium
AGAGAAGGCCATGGCTGGGTTTTGCGATTGGTGATCGATAGTCCTAACGGGGTCACCCTTGATGATTGTTCCCTTGTCAGTCGGGAAACAAGTGATTTTTTGGACATCGAGGATTTTGTTGAACATGCCTACAGTCTGGAAGTGTCATCGCCAGGTATAGAGCGAACACTAAGGGACATTGGCGAATGTGAGCGTTTTACCGAAAAAAAAGTTCGAGTTAAGCTCTCAGGTGAGCAGGGAGGCCAGCGGGTATTTATTGGAGATTTGTGTGGAACCGCTGATAATGCAGTAACGATAAGAAGCGAAGATGGGAAGGAATACACGTTTCCCTGGGACGGAATAAAGAAGATTCGTCTGACCCTTTAATAGCTCTGAGCCATTTAAGCATCTAAAAACGGGGATTGCAGGATTATGAATTTGACCGGAAGTGCCCATTGCGAGGTAAGATAATGCTATCGGATTTGAAACGTATCATCGACCAGATCAGCAGAGATCGAGGATTTGACAAAGAGCTCCTCATTGAAGCCATAGAGGAGGCGGTTGCCTCTGCCGCTCGTAAGAAATTTGGTAGTCGACGTGACATGGAAGTGCGTTACAACGAGGAATACGGTGAGGTTGAAGTTTTTCAATTCCGTAGTGTAGTTGAAGATGCACAGGATGAACAGACGGAGATCTCTTTTCAAGAGGCCAAAGTGCTTGATCCAGAAGTGCAGCTTGGGGATGAACTCGGTGAGAAAATGGAGAACATCACCGAGCTCGGGCGGATAGCGGCGCAGTCGGCAAAGCAGGTTATCATTCATCGAATGAAAGATGCTGAGCGGGAAGTCATTTACGATATGTTCAAAGATCGGCAAGGTGATGTTGTAAGCGGCATTGTACAGCGATTCGAGCGAGGCAATATGATTGTAAATCTCGGCCGGACTGATGCAATTTTGCCCAAGGATCATCAGATTCCCAAGCGATCCTTTAAACAAGGCGATCGAATCCGGGCCTATCTGTATGAGGTCAGGCAGAACAGCAGGGATTCACAGCTCATTTTATCGCGTACAGCAGACGAATTTCTTGCCAAGCTTTTCCAGATGGAAGTTCCTGAAATTGCTGAAGGAATTGTCAGGATCATGGGTGTGAGCCGTGAGCCCGGTTTTCGAGCGAAAATAGCTGTCAGCTCATCTGAATCAGATGTCGATCCGGTGGGAGCCTGTGTGGGAATGAAAGGATCCCGCGTGCAAAACGTTGTTCAGGAGCTTCAGGGCGAGCGTATTGACATAGTTACCTGGAGCCCGGATCCTGCAAAATATGTTTATAATGCTTTGGCACCAGCGCACGTTAGTATGGTTATGGTTGATGAAGAGGCAAAATCCCTGTTGGTTGTGGTGCCTAATGATCAACTGTCTCTGGCAATTGGACGGCAGGGACAGAATGTGCGTCTTGCCTCCAAGTTGATGTCTTGGCGGATCGATGTGAAGAGTGAACAGCGCTACGCCAATCTGGAAGATGAAGGGTATCAATCACTTCTGGCTATACCTGGAATTGACGAAACCCTCGCAGATCAGTTGTTGGCAAAAGAGATCAAATCGGCAGAAGATTTGTCCAAAGCCGTTGTAGAAGACCTGGTAATTATCCGGGCCATTGATGATGATTTGGCACTGCAATTGATCGAGGCTGCGGGAAAAGCGGTGATTCTCGATGCGTCTGAGCAAGTAGAAACAGACCTGGAGATTGTTTCTGATCCGGAGACATCTATCGATGAGCCTGAAGCGGCTCAGCTTGCAGACGATGGACTGGTAGCAGATAAGCAGGCTCCCGATGAGGAACCCAGCTAGGTCCAGCAGAGAAAAACAAATGGTACGAACATGTGTTGGCTGTGGTGGTAAATTTACCAAATCAGAATTAATCAGGTATGTCTGGTGCGATTCCGGTCCCGTCCCTGATCCAGCACAGAGAGCCTTGGGCCGGGGCGCTTATTGCTGTAAGCAAAAAAAATGTAGCGATAGGTTTTTAAAGAAGCGGAAAATCTGGCGACGAGTATTTCGCCTCTCGAGTGATCTGTAAATAATAAAAGTGTAATGCGGGGCTGGTGCAGTTGACGGGCACTGATTGAAGATACAGAAAGATGATATCCCAGGAGTAAGGAATGAGTAGGGTGAGGGTATACGAACTGGCTAAAGAAGCAGGAATGAGCAGTAAGGCGCTCGCTGAAAAGCTTATCGTCAGTGGTTATGACATCAAAGGCCATAGTTCAACAGTTGATGATGACACTGCTGATGAGATTCGTAAAACGATTCTTCAGAACACAGATACCAAACTGGTAGAAAAACGCATCGATGGTTCCGGTGGCGCAGCGGTTATCCGGCGTCGATCGACTATCATCAGACGACGGCCAAAGGCCGAGAGTGAAGAAGCAGTTACTGTTGTTGGCGATGAGACTCCTTCTGAAGAATCTCTGGAAGCAAAAGTGGTTTCTGAGCAGGTTGATGATGGACCGCCCCCTGTTGAGCTAGAAGAGGACCAGACTGAAGTCGAGATGGCACCGCCGGTTGAAGACGACAGCGCTGAAGAAGGCAAAAAAAGTGCGGTTACAAAGAAGGGCAGGCTGCTGGATGCTAAACAAGATGAGACCGATAAAATTGCCATCGAGGTAGAGGACGAGGGAGCAGATCAGCTGGAGAGTCAGGATGCTGAAGCGGAAGTAGAGGCTACCCCTAAAGCAGCCGGAAAACAACCTGCCAAAAAACCGAAGAAAACAGAACGTAAAGCAGTAGCACGCGTTGTTGGCACGATTGATTTACCGATTCAAGAAGAAAAAAAACCGCAAGAGCGACCACGACCCAAGCGAGGCAGCAAGCCGCCGGCATCTCGCCCTGGCCGTCCAAAAGTGGCAGTTGAAGCGCAGCCTGATAAAGCACCTGATCTTTCAGACCGTGGCCGTAAGAAAGGCAAACGGGGTGTGAGTAAGGACGAGGACGAGCGCGAACGCCGAGTAAAAGCAGGGCGAAAGGCCAAGAAAGCGGTGAAATTTACTCATTTTGATAGTGATTATCAGCGGGGCGGCAAGCGGGGTAAACGAGGCAGAGGACGCGTTGAAAGAAAAGCATCACCTTCAACAATCGAGATGAAGGCGAGCAAGAAGAAAATCGTCATCTACGATACCATCAGCGTGGGTGATCTGGCCTCAAAAATGAAGCTCAAAGCAAGTGAGGTTATAGCAAAGCTCATGGGGCTTGGAGTAATGGCCACAATGAATCAGGCTGTCGATGTTGATACTGCTGTTTTGATTGCAACAGATTTCGGTTACGAAATCGAACAGGGTATGACAGAGGAAATCGGTATTCAAATGCTCGAGGCCCAGGAGGAGGGTGGAGAGGCCAAATCTCGACCTCCGGTAGTAACCGTTATGGGCCACGTTGATCATGGCAAAACCTCTATCCTTGATGCAATCAGGAAAACGGATGTTGCTGAAGGCGAAGCAGGTGGTATTACCCAGCATATTGGTGCCTATCATGTACGCTCCAAAGCAGGTGATGTAACCTTTGTGGACACGCCGGGCCATGCAGCATTTACCGAAATGCGCTCCCGTGGAGCTCAGATTACCGACCTTGTTATTCTGGTCGTTGCTGCTGACGATGGTGTTATGGATCAGACCCGAGAGGCAATTAATCATGCACAGGCCGCAGATGTACCTATTATTGTTGCCGTGAATAAAATAGACAAGGATAATTCCGACCCTGACCGTGTTAAGCGAGAGCTTTCGGAATACGACCTTATACCGGAAGATTGGGGTGGACAGACCATTTTTTGCGAGACCTCGGCTAAAAAAAATGTCGGCATTGATGAATTGATGGAGAACATTCAGCTGCTTGCTGAGATTCTTGAACTCAAGGCCGATGTCACAAGAAAAGCAAAAGGCCATGTCATAGAGGCTAAATTGGACAGAGGTCGAGGTCCGGTTGCAACAGTACTCGTGCAGGAAGGAACGCTCCAGAATGGTGACAACTTTGTCGTTGGCCAATTCAGCGGGAAAGTCAGAGCTATGCGAGACGATAAGGGCCGCCAGCAAAAAGAGGCGGGGCCAAGTATCCCTGCTGAGGTTCAGGGACTATCCGGGGTACCTCTCGCCGGTGATGAGTTTGTTGTCGTAACAGATGAAAAGATGGCGAAAAACGTCAGTCAGGTTCGAGCTATGAGAGCTCGTGAGTCGGAACTTGCCGCTGGAACTAA
>JABDPQ010000521.1 GCA_013042695.1 Desulfobacterales bacterium
GCGCATAGGAGCCCTCAACACGTTTAAGAGCCTTTCTTACTGCCAGAACAATGTCGTCTTTAAGATTTTCCTCGATCAAATGAGCAATAACCTCGGTATCTGTCTCCGAGGAGAAGCTATGCCCTTGAGATTTAAGTTCTTCACGCAGAGAATGATAATTTTCGATGATGCCGTTATGAACGACGACCAACCTACCGCTGCAATCAGTATGAGGATGAGCATTCTTCGTCGTTGGCGCACCGTGGGTAGCCCAGCGGGTATGCCCAAGACCGATGTGTGCTTTAACGACTATGGCCTCGTCAACGATTGCCTCGAGTTTTGCGAGTTTGCCCTCGCAACGATATTTAGACAGCTCGTTATCCTTGAGGTAGACAATTCCAGCTGAATCATAGCCACGATACTCAAGACGTCTTAAGCCTTCAAGCAGTACCGGAACAACCCGACGTTTTCCCGCATAACCTACAATGCCGCACATATCTTACTCCTCTATGTTTAAATTTATAAAATCATTATTTTATTGTGTATTGATATAGTAAAATACGCAAAACAAAAAGATAGGACAACATTACTTTCTGTATATTACCAGTTTTTTCTTTGCTCAATTTAAAAAAGCAGTTACGATTGGCCGACTTTAACACGAAGCTGAAACCTACCCAAAGACAACCCCGACCGCTCTATGGACAACATAAAACGCCTCAAAGAAATATTACTGGAAAGATCATACCGTAAAGGGACATTTACGCTTACATCAGGCAAGAGCTCCGATTTCTATATCGATGGCAAGCAAACGACCTTGAGTGCAGAAGGAGCCTATCTTTGCGGCAAGCTTCTGTTTGATCTCATTTCCCAGGAAAAAGAGCCGATTCAGGCTGTCGGTGGCATGACACTTGGAGCAGACCCATTGGTTACGGCAGTATCCATTGTCAGTTTTCTAGAAAACGCTCCCATTCCAGCCTTCATCGTCCGCAAAGAAGCAAAAGGACATGGTACAGGCAACTATATAGAAGGTCTGAAAAACATGGAGCCAGGCTGCCGGGTTGCCCTGGTCGAAGATGTGGTAACCACTGGCGGCACGCTAATAAAGGTGATTGATCGTGCCGAAGCTGCCGGGTTTATCGTCGGTCTGATTGTCACTATCGTTGAACGACAGGAAGGTGGCAGCGAATTTTTAAAGCAAAAGGGATTTCCACTCAAAGCTTTGTTTACAAAAGAAGAATTATTAGACTGACTATGATGTGCGTGATTTGTCAGGAAGGACTCCTTGGAGTCAGACGTTCATGTCGCCGGATACGCATGTATTGCAGAACATGTGATAAGGAATTCTTTATTCATGAGGTAGCCGATCAGCTTGATCAGAAAACCGAAGAAATTCTTGAGAAATATAATGTGATTATATACGACTAACTGTCCTAACAAATCACACCCCCCAATTAGTGCAAAAACACTTCTTTTCTGCTCAATCACACATTCCTTTCCTGGATTTTTTCTTGGATATAGGTAAACTAATAGTGTCTACACCAAGAAATAATTGATTTGCAGGGAAGATTATGACTGAAGAAAAAATACTAACTAAGAAAATATCAAGATCAAAAGTCTTTGTCTCAGAGCATGGCTTAGCAACAATTACCTGCCCTCACTGTAAGATTACCAAGCAGACACCTGTTGGGCACTATTGCGGTAAAAAACATAAGATAAAAGCACAGTGCAGCTGTGGTGAATCGTTTTTATTGCAACTGGAATTTCGCAAGAATTATAGAAAACCGACGGAGTTGGAAGGTACCTATCGCATAGTTTCAAAAGGTGTCGGTGGCGGGATCGCAACCATTAATGATATTTCCAGAGAAGGTATCGGCTTCACTGTTGCCAGTCCGCATAATATTGAAGTCGGCCAAAAGATAATGCTTGATTTCAGCCTTGATAATAGAAAGAAAACCTTCCTTTCAAAAGAAGCACTAATCCGATCGGTAAAAAACGATCAAATTGGCTGTGAAATCCTCGGAAACCAGGCCTTTGAAAAAGATCTTGGTTTTTACCTCCAGGCCGGATGATTTGATCCAATAAGCTTTTTCATCATCTGCTGGGCCTTCAGAAGCAGCGGCTTCAAGGTTGCCGATTCCAGGGCACAGATGCCAACCCCCTCCTTCTCGATAGTACGCTGTTGTTCCTCCACAAGATTCATCTTGTCTAACTTGTTAAACACTTTCAAACAGGGGATAGAACCAAGATCGAGCTCAGCCAGCAGGTTTTCAACAACCCGTACATGCTGTTGATAGGCAGGATTAGAAAAATCGATAATGTGAACCAGTAAATCAGCTTCTTCGAGCTCCTCAAGCGTTGCTTTAAAAGCCTGCAGCAGATCGGCCGGCAGATTAGTGATGAAACCGACCGTATCGGTGATAATCACCTCGATTTCCTCTGGAAATCGGAGTCTCCGGCTGGTGGGATCGAGCGTTGCAAAGAGCTTGTCTTCTGCCGTTATGCTGCTGTTAGTCAAGGTGTTCAATAAGGTTGATTTTCCAGCATTGGTATAGCCAACCAGTGAAATGACCGGCAACTCTTTTTTTCTTCGTTTCGCCCTTCTGCGATAGCGCTCCTTGCCGATTGATTTCAGCTCTTTTGCCAGACGAGTAAGACGGTCATTGATCCTGCGACGATCAATCTCAAGTTTGGTTTCACCAGGTCCACGCGCACCAATTCCGCCTGTCAAGCGGGACAGGGCATCATCCCTGGAAGAGAGACGGGGCAGCATATATTTTAGCTGGGCCATTTCAACCTGCAGTTTTCCTTCCCTGCTTTGGGCCCGGTGCGCAAATATATCGAGTATGAGCTGCGTCCGATCAATGACCCTGAGATCAGTAAAATCAGTAATTGAACGTATCTGGGACGGGTTGAGTTCCTGGTTAAAGATAAGCAGGTTGGCATCAAAACGCAGCGCATTGATGACGATATCGGTCAGCCGCCCTTTGCCCAGAATTAATCGGGGATTAATTGAACGACGCCTCTGCAGCACCTTTTCAAGAACCACAATATCATCAGATCGGGCCAGTTCCGCCAGCTCATTCATCGAAGCCTCTGCGTCAAGGCGCGATTCGGTGCTGACACTTATCAAAATGGCTCTGTCTTTTTTTTGATCGACAGCACCAGCTTGACGATAACGGCTGAATTCTTCCTCCAAAGCATCGATCATCTCACCAAAAGAATCTTGTTGCCGGGCAGGATGGACAGGAGCAAGAAAACTCCATTTCTCACCATTCTCAGCACTGGGCAAAAGATGGGCGGAGTAAAGTTGCTCCGGCAGCCCTTCCTTGGTGATCTTGACAACAGAAATCAGGTCAAGCCTGAGAAAAAGGAGGTCCATCAAATCTTCATCGGAAATATCCTCACCGCCTGGATGAGTGTGGACAAGCCGCAGACCACGGAGGCGACCACCGGAAGAACGTATCTGAGACAATTGTGGGATCATCAACCCGCTATAATCGCCAATGATGATATTTTCGATCTTGCCTGAGCGATGAATGAGTAGGCCTATTTGACGATTTAATTCATGAGACAACTCACAGACAGATCGGGCTAATTCAGGACTAATGATAAATTCACGAGGCACTCGCCTGCTGCCAAGCCGCTCGAGGGTTCTCAACTGGTTTTTCTTGAGCCCTTGTGTATTGCCAAACACTTTGGAAATAACTATTCCTCCGCCAAATCACTATCAAATCCACTCCCTGTTGACACAACTCCGGGCCATTTGGCCTGCGCCATGGAGTTATCGGCTCCAATCCGGGAACAAAGTGCCTGATCATTATAATTTTCCCAGATCGGATCAGAGTAGCTGTCGTGACAGCCAGCACAAAGACCTACTCGTAAAATGTTTCGTAGCTCATGGCCATTAAAAGGTCTTAAATCAGCCCTGGAGCCATGCTGCAATGGCGTGCCGTCCAGGCTGACAAAAGCATCAAAGCCTACAGTCTGACCTGCTGCCGTCATCACTCCTTTATCAAGAGGTGAAAAATTCACTTCTCCATTCTTGATTGATAAGGTACCTTCTCCAAGTCCGACAGTCTTCGTCGATCCATGACAGTCATTACACGATCTTCCTGTTTTCTGCGTAGTATGGGGATTGATGGCAGCCATGGTAAAGCGATTAAAACTATCCTCGACAACTCCTTTCTGATCAACCAGGGTGACGATGTCCTGACAGCCGGGGGTAACGATGACAACCTCTTCGCCCCAAACTGCCAGCATCGGTTTTTCGTAGCGAATATAGGACCGCCCTTCTTCCCATCTGCCAAGGGTCTCCTCAAGACTCAGCTTGTCTAGATGAGTCTGTGAGGCATCACGCTTGGCGTGACATCCATAGCACTGCGGAACCCATGGAGAATGGCAGGCTTCACAGGTAACCTTTTTATGAGCCGGAAAATCGCATACGCCCTTCTTTGGTTCTCGCAGCTCATATTGTTTTTCAGTAAGCTTGCTCTGTAGTTTATACACACCCTGATTGTGCGACACGTTGATAAGCTCATTGCCTTTACGAGTAGTACCAGGTTCTGGCCGATGGCATACTTCACATGATATTTCCAATTGCTCCTCGTAATGCGCATAGCTGGTGCCATCTCCCATAACCTCATTTCTGGTATGACAGTCAATGCACGCCATTCCTCGTTGATGATGGATGTCGTCAGCAAGCTCTAAATAAAATCGATCACCAGGCATTTTCCTCGATGACAGTTGACCTTTTTCATATGGTGTGCCATAGCCTTCAGACTCGAAAACACCGATATAGGCAAGACCAATCCTCCCTGATCTATTGTGACATCTGATGCAATTGTTATCTGGAACCTTCTGACTTACGAGCGGGTGTATTTTCACCTTGGCGTCGTCAATAATCTCATCATCAGATTCGGTGACGCCAGCACGTTCGTACCCCTGGGGCATGACAAAATGACATGCCGAGCAGCCACCCCCTTTTTCATTAAAAAAAGTTGGCAGCCCCTCCAGATTGTTTTTTTGCTTCCACAAATGACAGGTACCGCACAGCTTGCGGTAATAGTCTAGGGCAAGAGAGGTTTCACCTGAATCGATAAGGTCTTTGACGGTAGTTTCGGTATCCTGTGTTTCACTTTCGCCCCAGTAATAGAGAAGTGTTCCAAGAATGCCACGATTGGTGGCCATCAATGAGTTAACCACTTTTTTCACATCTGTAGGGTGGCACCCTTCGATCCCGCAGGTTTTCTCAACAATACGAAGATCACCAGGGTTTCGAACGATTCCCTGATGAGCCTTATCTTCTTCAATTGCTAAGGGATCTCCCAAATGGCACGAGGCACAGCCAATTATTGAGGCATCGTGTGCTGGATCTATTTTTTCTTTGGTATGGCAAAAAAGACACATGTCCACCCGCCCTGAAGAGGTGATATAGATCTCCTCAGGGCGTTCAAGATGATAGTCACGATAGATAAAAAAAACGAACAAGCCGAGAACTAAGGCAATAACCGAACCTAGATACACAGCCTTTGGTGATACCGTATTTCGCTTCATATGCTCAGTTCCGCCAACTAGCCCTGGTAATTTTGAACGTTTGGCAAACGTCGGCCGAAACCAAAAGCCTTACTTGTTACTTTGAGCCCCATGGGAGCCTGTTTTCGCTTGTATTCATTCATTCTTATTCGACGTACAACATCATTGACAATATCGTACTGATACCCCTGTTTTATAATTTCTTCACGGCCATATCCTTCTTCCAAATAGAGTTCGAGGATCTGGTCAAGAAGCTCGTAGGGAGGCAGGTCATCCTGATCACGTTGATCGGGGCGCAACTCTGCTGTCGGAGCTTTGGTCAAAGTCCTTTGGGGTATAATTTCCCGTTCGATATTGATATGATGGGCCAGTTCATACACAAGTTGCTTGGGCACGTCGGAAATAACAGCAAGGCCGCCGCTCATATCACCATACAGTGTACAATAGCCAACGGCCATTTCACTTTTATTACCTGTCGTCAATAAAAGATGGCCGAACTTGTTCGACAATGCCATCAGCAGATTGCCCCTGATTCTTGCCTGAATATTCTGCTCGGTAACATCTTCATCGAGCCCAAGAAACGACTCAGAAAGAACTGTACGATATCCCTCAAACAAATCTGCTATGGGCAACACCATAAAATGACAACCGCATTGCTGAGCCAGCTGCTTGGCATCTTCGAGAGAATCCGGCGAACTATAAGGTGATGGCAAAGCAACCCCATAGACCTTGTCTGCTCCAAGAGCCCGGACAGCAAGGGCCGCAGTAACGGCTGAATCGACCCCGCCAGAAAGCCCGAGAACCGCCGATGAAAACCCGCATTTGCCAGCGTAATCGCGAATGCCCATGATCAACGCGTCATGTACCGCCTCTACTTCACTCAATGACCCATCCTGGTGAATTTTCCCCTGCCATATATCTGTATCTACAATAACAAGATCCTGCTCAAAGCAGCGCGCCCTGGCGATCACCTCACCCTTGTCATTGAGTGCCTGGCTCTGTCCGTCAAAAAGCAGGGAATCCTGTCCGCCGACCTGATTAACGAAGAGTAACGGTGTCTGGTATTGTTTACATAGATTTGAAAATATACGTGAACGGATACTGTTTTTACCCCGGTGAAAGGGTGAAGCGGAAACATTGATCAGACAATCTATTGAAAGATTTTGTTTTCTTGCTTGCTCAAACAGGGCGGCGACCGGCTCAATTCGATATTCTCCTATGACGTGGTGCCAGATATCTTCACAAACGGTTACACCAATTGTCAAGCCGTCCAGCTTGTACAAATCAGCAGATGGTCCCGGTTCAAAATAGCGGTTTTCATCGAACACATCATATGCAGGAAGAAGCTGTTTTCTGGTCTTATGAACAATCGTTCCTGAACGTGCTACCAAAACACTGTTGTAGAGAGCTTTTCCAGGTTTTTCGGATCGTTGCTCAAAACAGCCGAACATGATGTCAATCGGTGGCAGAGCAACAATTACCTCTGCAAGAGCCTGTTCATGATCATTGATAAAGGATCTTCGCTCGAGCATATCCAGGGGGGGATATCCTGAGAGTACCATCTCAGGGAAAACTGCCAAGCCACATCCCAGCTCTGCGGCCTTATGAGAATAGTCAATAATAGCCTGACCGTTGGCATCAAAATCACCGATGATCGGATTTAATTGTATCAACGCAACTTTCACTGCCACTCTCCATTGCCCATTTGAGTCATGTCACGCCTTATGCTGTTCTCTCTTTTATACATTACCAAACCATAGCAGAATTACCGAAAACTTCCAGCGCTTCATTGTTTTGGATTAGGCCGATTTCTCTTTTGATATGTCCGTACAGCTTGATTGTGTTCTCTCAAGGTTTTTGAAAAATAATGACTTCCGTCATTTTTAGAGACGAAATAGAGATACTCTACCGAGGCTGGTTCGAGGACGGCCATGAGAGCTTCTTTCCCTGGACTGCAGATTGGGCTTGGGGGGAGTGCCGGTATAATATAGGTATTATATGGCGTTGGCTTTTTAAGATCAGTTCGACT
>JABDPQ010000063.1 GCA_013042695.1 Desulfobacterales bacterium
GAGCATACCAGAGGGTGGTCGCTTTTGTCGGAATCACAACGACAGAACCTGATCAGCCACACGTTATTGGAACGCTCAGGCACCCCACAGGAAATAGCCGATCTGGTATATTTTATCACTGTAGAGGCCAGTTATATGACCGGTAGCGTAATCAGGTGTGACGGTGGATACTGTCTGGGAGGAGAATCTGTACTGCCGATACCTGCAGGCGATTTATAGCGCAATAACGTCATTCTAGCAGATCCATCGAACAAAACGTACGCTACTCACGCAGCTAACGCGGTACGCGCAAGTTGGCCGACGGTGAAATCTACGAAGACACCTTCGTTATATAATCTGGTATGGCCTCGATCCTCAGAAAGAAGCAGGAGCTCTTTGCGGTATTCTCCTAATCTCAGCGACCGACATAAAAGACAGACGAATCCTCTTACCTGACTGTCCTGGGAGTTGAAATAACATCCAAGATTTTCTGCTAAACTTTGTTTTTCCAGTAGTATTCTATGCCTAATTGCAACGCGGTTCAACCCCCATAAAACACCTTGCTGCAGCATTGGCAGTTCAATAAAGTTGCCATCCTGAAACGGTTCCGGTCCATCGTCGAGCGTGTAGGATACAAGCATGTGGATATACTCCTGGGCAAGAATTTCATGACAGTACATCACCTCACCCATCGCTTCTGGTATGCCCCAGCCGATTCCTCCTGACTCGTCATTGAGCATCCAGAGAAATCGCCTCATTATTGTTCTCGCCCCCTCAAGGTCCTTTTCAGCAAGTGCAGATACGACAACACCAAAGGAACTGACAGCATGCCACCGAACTATCTCTTTTGTGTGACAAAGACAGGTAAATAGACAATTAATCGATTGCACTTGAGGATAATTCTCTAGAGCCGAAAAAATCATGTTTAAATTATCCCCCTCTAAAAGAGCAGTAATCTCACGTTTCAATTGCAGTCTATTCATTTGAAAGCTTACGAAAAGTACTAATGTATTCGTGTTTGTATAGAAAAACCTTGGTTGACTGTATCGCTGAGCAGGCAACTCACTACCAGACCATAACATTGACTAAACAGCTAACAAACAAAGTATGTTCCTAACTTGAGAAAAACAGCGAGAATAGCTGCTCAGATACTACCAGGGTAACAACATTGGTGGGGATTGCTCGAAGTAGATTATCAGCGGCGATCATCAAGACGCTTCATTCCCTCCATCAGCATCGCCATAAATCCTCCTACAACCGGAAGTTTTCGCTCAGCACGCGTCAGTCCCTGAATAAACTTGAATCTGCCTTCGGTGAGGGAGAGTATCTCATAAAATGCGTCTTTACCCTCCTGGAATCCGATATCAGCCTTGATAACCTCACCTTCGCAAAAAAGAAGCCGGCCACTCATCTCATTTGCTTCAATTTTAAGATGCCCGGTTTTTTGATTATTGTTTATCATCTGACAAAGCTCAACCGGGGAGATATCTGAGATCTGCCCAACCATTCCCGAGGACAGTTCTTCTGCTCGCTGAAGGTTGATTGTGGTAATACGGCTGACCAGCAGCTTATAGAAAAATACCTGCAAGGTTGGAAAGCGGTTGAGAATATGTTTAAAATTCTTCTGACTCATCGTGGCCATCTTGCACGGCTCCGCCGCCTGGATGGTTGTTGTCACGGTGCCACCAGACAGAAGACTCATCTCTCCAAAAACATCACCGATCGTCATTTCGGCAAGGACGACACCATCATCATCTAAAACCTCTACTCGACCGCTGATAATAATAAAGAGTTTACTGGCAGGATCTCCCTTCTGGGCAATAGGAAACCCCCATTCATAGTCTTCAAACTCGAGCAAGGTGGATAAATCAAGAAGATCATCATCTGAAAGTGATCGAAAAATAGGTATAGCCCGCAAGATCTCAGCATATTGGGCAACTTGCTTTATTTTGTGCTTCCGCTCCGCTGCTGCAAGGAGTTTCATCTGCAGTGTCGCGTAATCTTTTTCCTTCTTATATTCAAAACGAATGATCCCTGCACAGCCACCGCACTCAAACTTGGCAGACTGGCTCGAACCCTGCTGAAGTGTTTCAAAAGCGACATCTTCAGACGAAAGCTCTATAACATCCTTTGCCAGGATCAGACAGGTAGGTTTGCTTGCGGGAAGTTTGAGTGCCCCTGCGGTGACTTCAATATCTTCTCCCACATTATAGAACGGACAATTTTTCTCTTCCGTTATGATGAATATGCCGTTTCTAAAATCCATGGGGATGAGGTCTGATACGTTAAGATCTAATAATGGTATGCATCTGGGAAATCATATGCAGTGCTATTGAAAGCGCTAATGCTGTAATTGATGCGGCTTGAGTGAAACACCTCAGTCAGACCTGCCGAAAAGAAGATATATGACAATTCCAAGCACGACTGCACCGCCAAATAAGACAGGAAGTACTTTATTGACCTGAAGTTCTTCACCGACAACGAGTGTCTGCATGTATTCGGTTCCGCTTGCATACCAGATACCGATA
>JABDPQ010000523.1 GCA_013042695.1 Desulfobacterales bacterium
CATCGACATGTTGGGACTTAATACTTACCGTGGTGCCATGCTGAGTATAAGGCAGGTTCATAAAGGCGAGATGATCGGTAATTGTCTCATTTGGCAAGGTAATGGTATTGGTATTACAATAGGTTGAGATTAATTGCGCTGGACTGCCTTCAGCAATGATGTACCCCTGGTCCATTATGGCAATGGTATCGCAAAGAAATTCAGCCTCTTCCATTGAGTGGGTAGTCATTATGATTGTTTTGCCATCGCGCTTAATTTCCTCAACGATCGCCCAGAGATAGTGTCGGGATTGAGGATCAAGGCCAGTTGAAGGTTCGTCGAGGAATATCAGCTTGGGTTGGTTGATTAATGCGAGAGCAAGCATCAATCGCTGCTGTTGTCCTCCCGAGAGCTGATTATTTTTCCGGTCGATAATTTGTGAGAGGTCACAGCGCTCTATAAGCCATTCAATATCCAATGGATTACGATATAAATTCTGATAGCATATCAGTGTTTCTTTTACTGAAAGAAAGTTGAGCAGGGAGGTGCGCTGAAACTGGATGCCAATTTCTTCACGGAAGGAAGTGCTTCGAGGCTTTCCTTGGTAAAGGATTGTTCCACTGGTCGCAGGAATAATATCCTCTATGATCTCCATTGTCGTTGTCTTGCCGGCACCATTTGGTCCTAACAGACCAAAACAGCTTCCTTCATTAACAGAGAACGAAACCTGGTTAACGGCTGAAACATCTTTGAAAACCTTCACGAGGTCTATGACTTCTAGGATTTGCATCTGCTCATTATAATCAGAGATGATACTTTTACGACAGTTTGTATGGTAAAACCCTGCACCTGGCAATTTTTAAAACCATGAGTTGTTTCATATACGTAGACCTGGCAATATGCACCACTGAATATCATTGACGTGAGAATGATTATCAATTAAACTGGGCAATCATTTCTGTGAGAGGGTAAAGATGTCGTTGCGGATGACCAACCAGCGAGAGATTATTCTTCAGGAGCTGCAGAAAAGTGGGAAGCATCTGGCAGCCGATGAACTCTATGAGCGGGTCAAGAAAATTATGCCGCGCATCAGCTTGGCTACCGTTTACCGGAACCTGGAAACGCTCTCCGAGACAGGCGTAATTGCCAAGCTTGAAATAAGCGGCAGGCAGAAACGTTTTGACTATGATGCATCTGAACATGATCACATCTATTGCGTACAGTGTCAGAAAGTCGATAATATTGAACTTGATCGAGAAGTGATTAGCTATTCTTCAACGATATCTGCTCAAGGATACAAAATTACCGGATATCGACTAGAACTCGTGGGAATTTGTCCGGTCTGTCGTAAGAATAATCAGAAAAGAGGAGAAAAGGTGATGCCCAGTGGCAGTGATGATACCCCAGTAGAAGTTACCGAGGAGCAGAAGAAAATCCTACAGGCAATGGCTGCTTCAAAGGATCCTTGTGGGTCCAAGGACATAGCTTCAGCAACTGGACTCGAAGCCAAAATAATCAGCAGCAGGATAACTGCAATGAAAAAGAAGGGACTCGTTGAGAGTCCTGTTCACTGTAAATATACCGTAACTGAAGAAGGAAGGGCAGCAATCGGTTAATCAACAAAATACATATCCTTTTAAAAGGCCTGTAAGATTAAAATCTTTCAGGCCTTTTGCCGTGGATGCAGGGGCGTTATCGGCCGGTGTTATGGATAGCTTTGAGCCCATTGGATCTTCCAATTTGATTCGACGGGCTTATCCCGTTACTTTTTCAAAAAACCAATACGGGTCGAAACATGTATCTTGCCTCTGAAAATAGTCTGCAGCCAATTAAATCCACAAGTCGGTCGTCTGCCTTTGTGCTCAAAGAAGCGCTCCTTGAACAGGGGAGTGGATCTGTAAATGAGGATACCATGGCAATTGGTGAGGACTGCTATGTTGTTTGCGATGGTGCAACAACAATTTCCCATGGTCAGGGTGGAAGAGAAGAGAGCGGTGGTCTGTTGGCTGCTTCGATTGCGGCGCGAGTTCTATCTCAAAACAGCTCACTGCCGCTCTTCGAGCTGGCTAAGCGGGCAAACAGCGAAATCTTTCAGGCGATGGATCAGGCAGGCGTCGATTTCGGCGCCCGTGAGAACCTCTGGTCAACAAGTTTTGCTGCCGTGCGGGTGAACGGAGAAACCATAGAGTGGTGTCAAACGGGTGATTGTCTGATCATGTTGATCTATGATGATGGCACCGGAAAGCTCGTTACTCCCCCATCAGACCATGATAGAGAAACGCTTCGTCAATGGAAACAGGTTGGCACAAACGTGCACACCACTATTCATGAAACTCTAACTGAGCAGATTGCGGCAGTTAGGCGAAAAATGAACGTCAGCTATGGCGCACTTAATGGCGAAACCGAGGCTCTTGAGTACATTGCCACTGGCCGCGAGAAAGCCACACAGATAAACGATATTCTCTTATTCAGTGACGGCTTGTTTCCCACCAGTGAGGATCCGGACAAGCCTCTGAATACCTCTTTGATACAAGATTTTTATTCTGCTTTAGGACTTGTGGGACTTCTAGGCCACAACCGTTCGATCCAGCAAACAGACCCTCGGTGCTGTCGTTATCCGCGCTTCAAGATGTATGATGATGTAAGCGCCATAGCGCTTACCAGAAGTGATCGTTTAATCAGGTAGTATGCCGTAAAAATAGGTTAAAATATCTGTTCTGGTGACGATACCAATGATCTTTTGATTGTGAACGACCGGCAGATGGCCAATATTCATTTTTACCATGAGCTGAGCTGCCTCGGCAGGTTGCATATCAGGGGCAATTGTTATAACGTTTCTCGCCATGAACGCCTTTACCGGGCTCTTCCA
This sequence comes from Desulfobacterales bacterium, assembly GCA_013042695.1. Taxonomy (GTDB): domain Bacteria; phylum Desulfobacterota; class Desulfobulbia; order Desulfobulbales; family Desulfocapsaceae; genus JABDPQ01. Next base: position 2,849 of record JABDPQ010000523.1, read on the forward strand.
CTGTGATTCCCGCTTCAATTTCTTGAAATCCCAGAGAACAACGATACCTTCCAAGTTTCGATCCGTGCCGACCAGAACGCCTCTGATCTTCTGCTCCTGCATGAGATCACGTACATTTCGCATAGGAGTGTCAGCCGGCACCAAAGTGACTGGAAAGGACATCAGGTCGGCTATTGTTGCACCACTTACCTGTTGTTGCTTGATAAGCTCGCTGATCTTGCTTTTCAGCATGTGGGGAGAGAAATCTGCTGTTTTTACCGTGGCGGAGCCGGCTGCCGGATGTCCCCCACCATTAAAATTTCTCAGAATTGCGCCCACATCGATTTGATCGACGCCGCTGCGGCCAATGACCGTACAACTTTTCTCATCATTAATAAAAATAACAAAGACCGCATCGGCATTGATGATTTTTCTATACATACTTACAATTGCCGCCAGCATCGGTACTTTTTTTTCAAGATTGGTAATATTGAAACCAATGATATAGTTATTGAATTGTATTTTTTCAGTATCCTGCATCATCGTAAACAGAATATCTTTTTGGATTTCTTCGTATGGTGGATTTAAAAAGACTGAGGCAACATTGAGATCAGCACCATTTTTGAGCAGGAACGCTGCCGCTGAGGCATCTTCGGCCTGTGTCGATGGAAAACTGAGATGTCCGGTGTCTTCATATAATCCGATCAGTAAAATAGTCGATACCAGCGGGTTCAGCTCCATTTCCCGTCGTTTCATCTCGCGTACCAGCAGGGTCACGGTGGCTCCGACCGCCTCCTGACATAACCAATCTGCCTCAATGTCCCCACCGCTGAGGTGATGATCCCAGATATAAATCTCTAGATCCTGGCGTCTTTTTAACTTTTCCATCCTGTCGAGCCTGCGCCACTGATCGGTATCAACCACGATAAGACGTCTGACTTGATCGTAGTCTATCTCGTCTGGAAGAACGATATTAAAGGCGGTTTTATGGGTGGATAGGAACCTGGCAACATTGTTATTTACCGATTTCGGAATCACGCCAACGGCTCCAGGATAGAGCATTGTCCCAGCAATCACTGAGGCCAGGGCATCAAAATCAGTATTTTTGTGGGTGGTGATGATGATCATTGGCGAAATCTGGCCTTTGGCTCGGCACCTGCCAGCTATTGTCTAAACTGATAAACTGGACGATATCCCGGCTGCTTGTAGAGGCCCATATACCTGGGGGCAAGGTTTCGCAATGTTGCCTGTCTGTTTCCGGGTGACGGATGGGTACTGAGAAATTCCACCGGTGCTTTGCTGCCCACTCGCTCCATCTTTTGCCAGAGTGTTGCCGCTGCATATGGATTATAGCCAGCTCTGGCCGCAAGCTCAATGCCTATCAGATCTGCTTCGCTCTCTGATGTTCGGCTGTTTGGTAATTGAATCGCCACTGCTGCCGCCAGAGCACTACCGCTCAGGGCTGCTCCACCATACTTACTGCCTGCCGTTGCCATACCGATTCCCATTACGCCAAGCTGGGAGGCCATAGCCACTGACATGCGCTCGGCGGTATGATTGGCAAGAGCGTGAGATACCTCATGAGCGAGGACTTGGGCCAGCTCGTCATCAGTTGGGTTGACTTTGTTTAAAAGACCGCTGTAAACGGCCATTTTGCCGCCGGCCATACACCAGGCGTTTACCATTTTCGGGTCATCTATTACTTTAACACTCCAATCCCATCGTTGTGTATGAGGGTATATTGCGATTGCCTGTGCAATAATCCGGCCAGTAATATGACGAACACGGCTGGCCATCTGTGGGTCGGAATCGATCCGCCCTTCTTTAGCTAATGGTTGCAACGTCTGGACGTAAGCCTGACGCGAGGCGGAAATTGCTTGCTCGGGTGATACCAGCATGAGTTGTGATCTACCGGTAGGGCTCGTGGCACAGCTGCATAAACTTGCAAGAAGGAGTATGAATAATAGCAGTCTCATGCCTGAATAATAACAACTGTAAGGCAAAAAATATACTGGATTCGATGAAAATAGTTTTACCGTCATTAAGCAGTTGGCTTGTAACAGCTCACCCGATGCTATTTTCTGGGGGAAATAGGGAGAGTCACCTGATAGAGCCGGGAATACATTTTCAACCGGCGAGCAATATGCTAGGCCCGTATCTGCTCTTCCTCGAGCATCCTGTCGATGAAATTGAGAATAAATCTTCTTTGATCCTTTGTCGCATAGGCAATACAATCACAATGCAAGTTTGAGCTGCTGCGCACCAAGAGCTCAACACAGAGTTTTGTGTTCTCAAGCTCAACAGCACAAAAATAAGGCCCACAGCTTATATGGGCCTGCTGAATGTCAGACAATTGTTCTTGAGGCATTACCAGCCAGAATAGACCAACCATTGGTCCCGCTTGTAATGTCCTTTTGAGAAATGAGTCCAGATTGTCACGTTCCATCGGTGACAATTCATCAATAACGATTTGTCTCATTTTCTGTGCCCGGACCTTTTTTTATTTACAAATGTGCGCCAGCATAAAAGATTCCAGCTTACTCATGAAGCGAGGCAATATGCAACCAGGCGAACGGGCAATCATATATCGAGCCAGGTTTCATCACGGTTAAGGACCTCGCAACCGTCATCACCGACAACCACCATGTTTTCCAGCCGCACCCCACCCCATCCCGGGAGATAAATCCCTGGTTCTATAGTAACAACCATACCGGCCTTGAGCTGCTTTCTGCTTCGTGCTGAGACCCGAGGTTCCTCATGAACGGCAAGCCCGACACCATGTCCGAGAGCATGGCCAAAATGCTTGGAATATCCTGCATCAGCAATGATTTTCCTTGCTGCCCGATCAACCTGGGCCGCAGTTATTCCCGCCCTGACTGCTCCAATACCAGCCTTTTGCGCTTTTCGCACCAGACGATGAATCTCGAAATAGCGGCTATCTGGTTCGCCAATGACAAAATTCCTTGTCATATCGGAGCAGTACCCCTTTAATTTCAAACCCATATCGAGAGTTATTGAACGATTACTTCCCACTGCCTGTCGAGTTGGGGCCGCATGTGGAGAAGCACTGTTGTCGCCTGCAGCAACAATGGTTAAAAAACTTGGGGCTTCGGCGCCAGCCTGGAGCATTGCCGATTCCACTGCCAGGGCAATATCAAGCTCAGTCATCTCTGGCATCAGAGAGCGATGTATTGATCTGAAAACACGCTCGTTAAGAGACACTGAACGCCTAAGCAGCTCAATCTCCTCTTGACTTTTGATCACCCGTAATTTTTCAATTAATGCAGTAACCGGTACCAGGGTCACTTTACGCTTTTCTGCAAGAGCTGCAAGCTTAAGGCTGAAACTGTGCAGGGTATAATGGCTTTCAAAGGCGAGACGCTGCACATCCTTTTCTGCAGAAAGAAGCGATTCCAGCAGAGAAATAAGCCCTTTCCGATATACTACTACCTCCAGATCAGTTTCACATTCTGCCTGAAGCTGGTATCTGAAATCAGTCAGGAGCCTGGCTTGTCCACGGGCAGGAATGAAAAGTATCCCTGAACTTTCAGCAATACCATGATCAACAGCGGAGTAACCGCTCAGATAACGACGGTTCTCAGGACTTGCGACAAGCAGGATGTCGATTTTCCTTCGACGCAGTTTCTTCTGTGCGATATTAAGGCGTAATTGGTAATCCATAAATTTGGGTAGGCTCTGAATGGAAAAGGGCGAAGCTTAGCCTCCCATTCGCAGCTTGATAGCATCTTTTCGTTGATCAAGTGCCTGATTATATTGAGCGTTAAGATCGGCGGATACTCGAGACCACTCTTCCTGATATTGTGGGTGCATAGCCGGATTGAGCGACATGTCATCATCAAGCTGATGACCTTGTTGGAGCAGCTTCTCTTTGAGTTGAGCACGCACAGACTCATCAAGCTGATCCTTTACCTGTTTTTTATGCTGGTTGTATTGCTCAAGTATTTGTTTGAGCTCATTACAGATGTTGGCAATATCAGCAGAATTACCACTCAGCTCCTGCAGTGCTTTGAGGCTGCTAAGAGCTTGCTCTGATATTTCCTCGTCCCTGGGTAATATGATATTCCTCAGCAGTGTTCGGGCCATACCGCTACGAACATTCATCTGTTCTTTGGGGGGCTGTTTTTTGATATATCCCAATAGATCGCTTTCTTTTCCAGAAAGATATGCAGCCGCATAGCGCATCCCTTTATGCTCTGCACTTTGATCCTCACTTGTGTCAGTCGCCTCGGCAGCAATGCGTGCTGCTCGCTCCATCACCATTTCAATTGTACTTTTAATTTCTGCCATCTTAGACCTTGTATAAGAGTTAATCTGCTGCCGGGTAAATTATTGATCAACGAGCCTTTTGCAAAATGAAGATTTTCGTTCAAAGTCAAGGCATGCGAAAAATTTTTACCGCAGGCATATAATTGCTATTCCGAGGATAAAAATTTAAGCATAACGTAGCGGTTGAACAAAAAGGGCGTTTTGCAAGTGGCTCAAACATTTACGAATGTAGTCTATGTGTAAGACAGACGTAAGGCAATGTCTAACACTTTTACGCACTTCTCTTCAGCCTGGCTGCAAAGAAACCGTCTATTTCATTTGTCGGAAGCGGAGCAAAACAACCATCGCTGACGAAGCTTCGGGCACGAGCTGGCAGATAATCCGAACAATTCTCAAGTGAAAAGTTTCGATTGTGATCAAGAAAATGACTGATGACACTACTGTTTTCCTCCGGCTCTATGGAACAGGTCGCATAGACCAAAACACCACCCGGCAGTACAAGAGGAGCAGCTTGGTTTAAAATCTGGATCTGACGCAATTGATAGGAGATGAGATCCTGCTCGATTCTATTCCATCTAATATCTGGCTGTCTGCATATGATGCCTGTCCCCGAACAAGGCGCATCTACTAAAATGGCGTTATAGTGAGCGGGGCATACTTTGACAAAATGTTCAATTGTTTCGTTGCAGATAGTAACTATTTTGCCTTCTGAG
>JABDPQ010000525.1 GCA_013042695.1 Desulfobacterales bacterium
TAGGAATCAAACAGTTGGAGCATGAAATACGTATATCATGACCGGGCACATCTTTGTTAGATGTCGCCGCTGCTTGTCGGTAAGGTCATTTCTGCGAGGAAGGTGTTTACAGGATTGTGAGGTAGATTAGATGGGAGATGGGAAAAAGTTAAAGAAGAAATGTTGTGGAAAGTTCAAAAAGAAAGGTAAACATTGCAGCAGCTGTCCAATTAGGGGCAGAAATAAGAAGTGTAAAAAAGACAAAGACTATTGCCATAGCTGTGAAGTAGGAGCCAAGGATAAGAAAAAAGATAAGAAAGGGAAAAAGAAAAAGCAGAAGAAAAAAAAATAGCAGTTTATTTCTTGCCAAAATATATTTAGTTAGCGCTCTTTTATGTCAATAAAACAGCTATATAATGGCTAAAAGCGAGGTAAAATATGAACATCGATTGGGCCTATATGAGAAAAGGCTGAGCTTCCTGCAAGAAAGCCTGGGAGGCATTCACAGATGCTAAAATTGATATCGCAGAAGAGATTGATGCCAAGAAAAATGTTATTGCAAAAAATGATGTCTGGGCTGTCTTGAGAACAGCTGAGAACGTCTATGTAGCAAGCGGACAAAAAACCATTCGATATAAACCTGATAGCACTAATAAAGAAGAGTTAATCAATAAAGCGACAGGTCGGACCGGAAATCTCAGAGCCCCTACATTGCGTCGTGGGGAGAATCTCTATGTCGGTTTTAACGTCTCAATGTATGAGGGTTTAATGAGTAGATAGTTCCTTTTTTCTGCTCCTCGGGGGACATTGGTAGCTTAATCTTGGCTATTCTCACCTCGCCCGCTGTGGTCCATGAGCATATCGCTCACTATTCACTATTAACGGTAGCCGAGTACAAATTCCTGAGCCGAGGATGATTTCAGATTAATTGGCTCATTTTTTAAAAGTGCTTTTCCAATCAGATTACCATATCTTTTTGCCTGTTGAAGCTGATCCGTTGTATGTCCAAAATGAGAATAATGAGATTTCAGCAAGGAGATCTGCTCGGGACGGTATCCTGCAGATTTTAGAAATACAACGAGTGTGCTCCACGGCTCTGCAATTGGATGAGCGAAAATGAGACTTTCTTCGAGTCTGGCTCTGTATCTTTTCAGTTGTATTCGTAGCAAAACATTATGCAGCCGATGATAGCCTCGACACGATATCAGCGGCAGTACCCTTTGGTCTTTAAATAACACGTTTTCTTGACTATCTAGAAGGCTGAGGATTGGACCGCTCGGGTTATAAGACCATGTTGGTCCAGCCAGTATAATCAGTTGATAATTCTCATAACATTGAGAGGATAGTTTCTGAATCGGGATTCGAGCCCGAAAGAAGGTCGAGAACATCATCTTTACGGTTCGCCATACCGTGCCTAGAGGAAAACCAATTTTATTCAGAGGTTGAAGCTGCTCAATAGCAACTGAGATGTTCTGATGGCGAATTCCCGCTGCCAAAAGATTGATGAGACCGCGGCTTTGTCCGCTCAGGCTAAAATATATGATGAGAACGCGGAGCTGTGTATTCTTTTTATTCAAAATGGGTCACTGAAAGCGGGCTGATTACAATGACGACTTTTCCGTGAACATTGGTAACTAATTGGATGATCCATCCGGCGTCTGATGGCGTACCTCTTGAAAGAGAAATACCATGTTCTTCTTTGCAGGACAAGCAAGGAGAAGATGATAATAAGCAAATCAAATAAAACGCTTTTTTGGGACAAACAGGGAAGTAAAGAAGTTTTATGGTAACGGAAATAGAATAATTCTCATTGAATCCGATTGATTAACATGATAACCCAACTTGGCTGATCGTAGAAATACATTTTCCAGGTATGGAGCCCTTATGGCTGATGAGGAGATTTTGGCGGGTGATTACAAGGCTGCCACCAGTCAGATGGAACCGCTGACAGCCTTAAGGTCTTAGTTAGCCATCATACTTCCAGAAGGCTTCTTTCTCTGCACCGCAGAGCGGGCATACCCAGTCATCTGGAACATTTTCCCAGGCTGTACCTGGATCGACACCATTGGCGTAATCTCCTTCTTCAGGATCATAAACATAGCTGCATGGACATTCCCATTTTTGCATTTTTGCCTCCATTATTGAGCTTTTTTAGACAGTAACTAATAATCATTCTCTTTTGAGAATGATTATACCTAATAACCAAACCGTGTCAACAATTTCTAATGGTAGAGCCTTTTGCAAAATGATGATTTTCGTTCAAAGTCAAGGCATGCGAAAAATTTTGACCGCAGGCATATAATCGATATTCCGAGGATAAAAATTTAAGCATAACGCAGAGGTTGAACGAAAAGGGCGTTTTGCAAGTGGCTCGGTAGTTCACTATTTTGCAGTATCTGCCTTCTTGAAGATCAAATGGTCTGTAACGTCTCTATTTATCTTCAATCTCAGTAATTCGTCTGATGATTTCTTTTGCCGGTATCAGTGCTGTGGCCGTTGCTGAAACAATGTTTCCGGCAACGCCTGGCCCGTCGCCAGCCATAAACAAGCCATTGATTGCAGTTTCAAGCTGATTGGTTGTGTCTACCTGGGTAGCAAAGAATTTAATTTCAGGAGCATAAAGAAGGGTCTCGTCATTGGAGACACCGGGAACCACCTGGTTCAGTTTCTCAAGCCCTTCTACCAGGTTGGTGAGGATTCGCTCAGGCAGAGCCATAGCGATGTCGCCACAGGTCACATTAGTGAGCGTGGGATCTATATAACTGTTTCGGACCCTGTTCCAGGTAGATCGCCGCCCTCGTTTCAAAT
>JABDPQ010000527.1 GCA_013042695.1 Desulfobacterales bacterium
CATCGAATTTCAAACAACTGAATCTGCAGAAACGTTTGAAGAAAAGGCTGCTCTTTTCATGGGTCAACAGGTAAAGGCCGAGACAATTCATTTATAAAACGGTAACGCTGATGCCCGTAAGGTTGGACTTTACAGCATCAGGCAGTTATTGATCACTATGCCGATTTATTGGAGCGTGCGTGTGAGCCATTTGACCCGGGGATGATCCGGTGCTGACTTTGTCAGGTTGGCCAAGATGTCAGCTGCGCGATTTTGGTCATCCCGCTCACCCCTGGCGTGATAGGCGCGAGCCAGTTTACAGAGACCGTAAATATTTGCCGGCTCACGGACGAGGCCCTCTTTCAATGTCTTAATTGCCTTTCCCCATTCTTTTTCCATGAGCAGAAGATAACCGCGGTAAAAGTGTCCAAAAGGGTCTCCAGGAAGAAGGCGGACATATCTATCCATCAATTGCAGCGCAGTCTTGTATTGGTAATGTGCATCAACGTGGGCGATAGCCAAATTCCTGAGAACATCCGGATGGTCCTGCTCCAGCTCATCTGCCTTGTTCAGCAGGGTAATGCGCTGCTGTCCCATTGAAGTGAGGGTATAGAGTTTGCCAAGTTCAAGCAGGGTTGCAAAGTCATTTTTATTCTTCTTTAGTTGCTGCTCGAATGCCAGGATCTTTTGAGCAGTACTGTTGTCATCGGCAACAGCATAGATATCCTCACCTCGTCGAGGGATATCCTGGCCCATCCAGTAAGGGCATCGGGACAGCAACGTCATATATGGATGTTCACCCCGTTCAATTCCCCAAAGCGGCGCTCGGCCCATACGGACGATTTTACGCTGATGAACCATATCAAACTGCCAGCCTTCGCTTGTTCTGCAGAATAGAAAAGGGGCGTTTTCCCAACCTTTTTTATTGCCAAAGAAGACAACGGCGTAATCCCCATTCTGAATTATCTCATAGGCTCTGCTTCCCCATGATGTAACATCTTGCTCAAATCGGCGATTCGGCTGATTGACATATGCCCGGTAAATGAGTCTCGTGACCGGAGTATACACACCAATATTGGGGTTGCGGTTCTTGTCACGCCAGCTTCGGATAAGCGTCTGCCATGCTTCATCAGGACTCTGAGCTGCCGGATAGCGGCTATCAGCATCAGGGACGGGGACTGGCTCGTATTTTGTGAGAGCAACATCAGCTCCTCCCCCGGAAGAGAGAAATCTTAGATCACGACTGTTGATCCGATTGGGGGTTGCGTCATCCGTGGCCATCAGATTGGCACGAGCTTCAATTTCCTCTAACACTGCGACAAGACCAATCTCTAGTTGACCGCTGAGATAATAAGATTTCAACTGCTTGTTTTCGATATAGCCGGTAAAAAGGTCGGTAAAGACGCCCTCCAGTGCAAGGCCAACCTCAATTCTGATCTCTTTTTCCTTGTCAGTCAGTAGAAGCAGAAGACCACGGCCATCATTATTACGCCCGACATGCCATTGGCTGAAAAGCCTGGCTGTCATCTCTTGAAGTGTTTCATTTTTTCCGGTTGTTTCCACCGTTGCAACGACAACTTCGAGGTCATAATCCCGGCGAATATGAAGAAGCTGTTTTTCCACCGATTCACTTATATCTTGGAGAATACCAACGTTATCCAGGATGAGAACGTCCTTCGGGCGTTCTATTTTTTCGTTATCAAAACAGCCGCATAAGCTGAAGAGCAGACAAATTGTGATGAGACGATGCGGGAAATAGTTAAACCACATGCTTGATCATCTCCAACGAGTAGTGTGCAGGAACGGTGAAGAAAACGTCCGCAAAAAGCCAATTTTTTCCTATGAAGCTGCTGACAATACTGTTTCACATATTTTCCATAAATGCAAAATTGAAAAGAATATTCCTGGCAAAATACCAGGCAAAGGTGCTAAGTAGTTGCTTTGTTAGCTTCCCCTGATTTTTCGCCGCATATGTTTTCTCAGATGTTGGTGAAATTAGGTAAGCAAGGTGGTTTAATCCAGTGAATCTAAATAGTTGAGTAAAAATTAAGAGAAAAACTCAGGAATAAGCGGCATCAAGAAGATGGGTTCGGGGGGCCGAGCTTTCGGGAAGGAATTGTGGAAATATGAGAGCAAGCTTACATAGCAGCTACTTATCACCTACTCGATGCGAAATGTGCTTGAATCAATGATGACAGGTTTCTTTTCCATTTTTGCATACATCTTGGCAAATTGCGACGTTGCCGGTGTCGTGTCCCCGATGAGATCATCGATAAAGCGAGGCGACGCTGTCTGGTACAGGAGTTGTGATTTAATGATGAGAGGGAACTGAGCATGAGCTAAGGGAATATCATAAGTAATGATATCTATACCTGTCCCTTCTTGGCCAGCCTCTTTGTTGAAGTTTTCGTCTATAGTAACTTTTCCTGCTATTGCAGTATACTGTGACATCGGACCTGAGGCTAAATAGCCTTTTGGAACCAGGCGGTTGTCTTTAAGATACTTGGCTGCCCGGAGCAGGGTGTAAGTGACATGGTCATTTACATCTCCCATGATGGCTTCGTAGATCTGCACCTGATCGGACGATGTAATTGTATCGTAGTGCGGCTTAAATCCGATAGCTGCGGCTGTAATCTCACCATTCTTATTCCAGTGGCCCGAATCGAAAAGAATGTCTGCCTTGTTGTCCTTTACCTGGATTCGCACCCAGGCCCTTCGAGAGGGAAAACCGGATGGAAATTTGTGGCCTGTATTATTTTCTACAGCAACTTTCAAACGTATTCTCTGTTGACTTCGTTCTGCTACTGCAACCGAAATTTCTGCAGCTTCATTAGCAAGCCGCTTTTCAGTTCTTTGAATGGTCTTTTGGAATTGAACGGCTGCGGCTGTGGTGCCTATGCTCTCTGTGTTGGCCTTCATCATGGTAAGCATAAGGGTGTTGCCGCCGGTGAAATGATGTCTCCAGAAAGGCGATCTCCTCTCTTGGAACCAGGGTGGCCGACGGGTGATTTTGATAGGTTCGTCAATTCGAGGCATGTGGCAATCCTGGCATGACTGCGCATGAGTCTCAGATGCATAGATACTGTTAAGCCATTCCAGATATGGGGTCTGTTCCGGAAACTCTCCTGCCACGTTGCCGGCGTCATCAAGGTATGGCGTGAACAGTGTGTGACAGGTGGCACATAGTGCAGATTCCTTTATCTGCTTTCCGTAGACAGGCAGATAGTTGACATGATTCAGCATAGGGGTTGGAAAGACACCCTTGTATGGACCATAGATTTCACGGCGGCCATCAATTGCATACCTGCCCGTAAAGTTCTCTAGATTTCCAAGTTTATTATCCTGAATCTGGTGACACAGGGTACAACTGACACCGTCATGAGCAAGATCCGATGTTTCTGCCGCCGCAAGAGAATATAATACACTGCCATCCAGCAATGCTTGTGTTCTTGCCATTGGAGTATGGCAGGTCGTGCATTTATCCTCTATAATTTCGGCTATGTTTTGATTTCTCAGGCGCTCGGACTCAAGCTTAGCTCGGAACAGGGGGTCTCTGAAAGCATTAGCCATCATCGTCGATTCCCAGTCATGAAAAATGGACAGGTCATTCCCCTTAGAATCCACCAGTGCGTCGTAATCAGAACTATGGCAGAAAGAACAGTTGTTTGAGGTAAGAAAGAGCAATTCGCTTTTTGCAGAAATAGGAAGATAGAGAGCAATCACACAAAAGATTGTAACAGCCAGTACTCCCTTATTAATGGATCGAACCATAAAAACCTCATAGAGTAGGTATGCATGTCAGAGTCATCGCAGACAGTAAATACGAAGATTTTAAACTCATACATAAAGCTCAAGTTGCGGACTATTCTCGCTTGCTGAACGTTTAAGCCGGCTCAGTAATTTTGCTAATTAGCTTTTTCGTCAGTCTGCTCTTCCCCATTAAACCGCTCTTTCAACATAGCATGATTACTGGATTGATTAAATGAGATCAGGTCATATCACTGTTAGGGTAAATTTAGGTCCAGCTTACCGCAAGGATGCAACAAGCACTGGTAACTCGATGAACTTATCGAGAATGTAGTCTCCTCGAACCGTTTCATCATCACGATTAAACACAACCGTGGTCATACCGAGTGCTTTTGCCCCATCAATTTCTCTTTGGGCATGGGCGACAAAAATCGCTTCATATGGGTTACCTCCAAACGGTTCGAGAGCGGCGAGATATATTTCCGGAGAGGGCTTTATTGCTCTGATCTCACAGGATGTCGCAAAAGAGTCCCAGACCGTGTCAATGCCAATGGTTTTAAACCATGCCATTTTTTCCTTGGTTGAATTATAGGTATTTGTAACTATTCCCAACTTCAGGCCGTCGTTTTTCAAGGTGTGTAATACCTCCGCAACGCCATCTGTGAAATCAAAATCCAACATGGCTTCGCGGAATGCTTTTTTACCAGTATCAAAATCAATTTGCTGTGTAATCCCACCACGTCTCATCACCTCTTCATAGTATTCGTCTTCGGATATCAGGCCTTCATGTGAGTCTAGTTTTAGGCGCTTGAATTCTGGCGTTTTCATATCCAGATCCGGTAGACCACGGGATACAAAAAAATCAGTGTAGACACGTGCGCGACGTGGGCGTGTATAAAGTATATTTCCTGCGTCGAACAAGACGGCGCTAATGGTCATATTGCAAATCTCCAAGAGAATTGTTTTGTTGAGTTGTCAGCATATCCCAGAGCGCTGAGGCAATAGGTTGCCTCAGCGCTGCCAGAGACTTTTCTGGTTTTACTTCTTTAAGTACAAATACAAGGTCAAAAATGAGTACTTGGAGTCATAAACTGCAGATGGATCAATTCTCCATAGCTTAAGGGAGTTAAACTTGGGAATGTTGAACTTGGCAATCTGCTTTTCGGCAATATCTGTGCGGGCGGCGTAGTCGCCTATAACATTCCACGGTTTAAAACCTTTTCCCATCATGTGCCTGATTAAGAGTTTCGCAGCGTTAGGATGAGGCGAACCATCTGCAATGACAAGGGCCGTCGGATAGGCAACCCCGAATACGGGTTCAACATCATAAGCAGGTTCCGCTTCATATTCACCCGGTTCGTTCTTACGAAGTTTGCTGAATGTGGTAAAACCAATAGGTGGATTATCTTGCTTTACATCCCCAACATTTTTGAAGATCTGCGTTGTTGAACTGATAAACACAGGCTTATTTTTAAGGAGACGGTATAACCATTCAATTGAGGCATCGGGCTTATCAATCAGCGGGTGTTTCTTGATCGCCTTGGCAACAGCTTCGGAGTAAACGAGTTTCTCTCCAAATTCCTTTTCATAGGCTTTTCCCATTTCATCTGGGTTCAGAAGAATTGTCTGAAGGACATTTGACTGGTTGCTGTCTTCTGATGGGTTTGGCATCTGCAAACGGCCTTTCCACTCGGGTTTCGTCAAGTCCCAGAGATTGTCAAAGGGTGCGCCCTTTGGATGTTTGGCTTTGTTGTAAACCAGAATTCGACTACTCCAACGCTGAATCAACATTGGATCCATTTCATCTTTATCCAGTTGGCTAACAGAATCATCAGGAACGAAGTTATGGATGAGTTGTTTGTCTAGAAATTCATTTACGAGCAGTGGCGCGTCCTGGTTGAACAGTACATCTACATTAAATATGCCTGCCTTGTGTTCACGGCGAAATTTTTCCAGCTGTACATCGGAGGACAGATCGTGGCCTTCGATTTCTACGCCGTACTTCTCCTTGAACTCTTCAACGAGCTTGGAAATCCTCGACGAGACTGAATAAATAACAACTTTTCCTTCTTCACGTGCGGCGGCCTCAATAGCGGTCCAATCCTGGTTTGCATTTGAAAGGGAAGGCCACAGAATGGCAATACTTGCAAGTCCTGTGATAGATAATGATCTTAGCTGTTTAAACGTTTTCATGGTCGACCTCCTCAATGTTGGTAGATGAACTTCGGATGGATGATTTATGGTAATCATCAGCGTATTGTCTTTATCGACTCTACTGATGCTGTAGACGGAATCAGTTCGCCATTCGAGGCCTTAAAAATGTTGATGGCGTCCGGTAGGAAAGTGACCTTCACGGTTTGATCAACATCAATACTGGTTTCGTGAGACACGCGAGTCGTCAGTTTCAGTTTGCCATGGTGGAGCTGCAGCAACAGATCAGGTCCGTTTGGCAGCACCGAATAGACTTTAAACTCGGTTCCATGAGCAGATAAATCAGTTGAGACCACAATATCTTCCGGTCTTGCTCCGACAACTACATTCTCAACGGTAGGTTTCCAGTTTATGGGAATATCAAAATCCTGGACCCGAAGTTTTGGGCCGCCATTATCGATATATGTTGCATCAAACATATTAATGCGTGGCATACCCATAAAATCGGCTACAAAAGTGTTTGCCGGTTGCCGGTAGACAGTGACGGGCGGAGCAACTTGCTGTATTCGGCCTTCCTTCATGACAACAACTTTAGAAGACATTGTCATAGCTTCAGTCTGATCATGTGTAACATAAGCGGTCGTAGCCCCGGCAGCCCGATGCAGACGTTTCAATTCGACTCTCATGTCCATACGAAGGCGGGCATCGAGATTGGAGAGTGGCTCATCCATCAGGAATACGGGAGGGCGCTGGGCCAATAAGCGGGCCAATGCAACTCGTTGTTGCTGGCCTCCGGAAAGTTCAGATGGGTACCGCTCCTCCATTCCCTGCATTGACAGATCCTCTAGCACCTGAGAGATTCTAGCTTCAATTTCTGCACTTGCCATTTTTTGTATTTTTAACCCGAAGCTGATGTTGTTTTTTACCGTCATATGGGGCCAAAGGGCATAGCTCTGAAACACCATTCCTATATCACGCTTACCGGACGGAATGTTGATTCGATTATCGGAATTGAAAACGGGTTTATCATCGATCAGGATTATTCCTTCGTTCGGATCTTCAAGACCGGCAATGCACCGTAACAAAGTCGTTTTTCCACATCCTGAAGGGCCAAGCAGGACAAGAAAATCCCCTGAGTCGATACGCAGGCTCACATTATCCAGTGCCCGGACAGAGCCATAATACTTACTAAGATTCTTTATTTGGATCTCAGACATGATCTTTCATTGTCCCTTGCTAGCCAACGGTATTATCACGCAGTTTTGAAAGTTTTCCTGACCCGAGTTTCCACATCAGCAGTTCCCCGGCGAGTGTCAGTACAGTGACGATAAGGACGAGCGCATTGCTCAATTGTGTTTGATCTTCTTCAGCATAACGGAATCCAACGGTCATAAGAACACGAGTCGATGGTGTAATAAGTAGAATGATGAGCGTTAATTCACGCATGATGCCGACAAAGCTGACCATCATTCCTGACAAAGCTCCGGCACTCGCGAGAGGAGCTACTATATGCACGAACCTGCGAAACCAAGATGCTCCTTGTATTTCGGCAGCTTCTTCCATTTCTGCACCTATTTGAGTAATCGCACTTGAACCCGTTCGCACTGAATATGGAAGTCGTTTGACCACCGATATAATGACCAGGAGGGTGAAAGTCCCGTAGAGGGCAGGAACAGGACCATGCGACTCTGCAAACATCGAAATATACATTGCCCCCATGGCGATTGAAGGAAACAATAGGGGGATGAATGAAATTTGATCCAGTAAAAGGGCGACCTTCGTATCGCTTCTGCGAACGACAATGTAACCGATGACCAGACCTGCTATGGCTGCGATTGCGGAGCTGATTAAAGCCAACTTTAAGGTTATCCATGTAGCACCGAGGATCACATTATTATGCAATACACCTGGTTCACCAAAGGCGATGTCCGGATCAGAAGTTCCTGTCCAGAAGTGCATTGTCAGGTTGTCAAAGCCGAATCGTCCATCAACAAGCTGGACTGTTTGAAGTGCAAGCAATGCAAGAGGTAAAATTGCGGCAACGATCGCCACACTCCAGACGGCGGTACAAATAGGCCAGCGCCATGGCCCAAGTTTTGTCAAATTACTGCGAAATCCTTTTCCACTGATTGTCTCAAAACGTTTTGTATTCTTCCCAACAAGTTTGTGCGAGAAATAGATCATCACCACGGTGATTGCGATCAGGATCAATACCAGTACAAAGCTCAGTGCCTCAAATCCAAGAGCAAGGCTTGAAAAAATCATCGTGGCAACAGTGTTGTAATCGGATGAAAGACCTAAAAGGTATGGGAGGGCGAATGTTCCCAGTGTTTTCCCGAACGTCAATACCAGCGCAGAAACCATAGCAGGAGCGACCACAGGGAGGGTAATTTTTCGCAAAATAGTAAAGCGTGAGGCACCTTGTATCTCGGCACACTCTTCGAGTTGAGAATCAATTGTGGCGAGGGCTCCTGCAACGAGCAGAAAAGCAAACGGGAAGTAGTGTATGGCCATTGTAATAATAATCGGAACCGGACCGGATGACAGCCATACAGGTGGTGCAGTACCTAGCAAGGTGTGCCATAATCCGGATTGACCACCAAGCAGGGGAGACTTGAATACTGTTACCCAAGCAAGGGCAATCGCGAAAGATGGAATGACATACGGGATTGTCAGAATTGAGCGAAGGTAATTTTTACCGGGAAGGTCGGTTCTAACCACAGCCCAGGCAAGCAATGAACCGAGAATCAGGGCCAGAATAGCACTTGAAACACCGGTAACCATTGTGT
>JABDPQ010000531.1 GCA_013042695.1 Desulfobacterales bacterium
ATGCGCCGGGGGATGATGAAGGAAATGGCTGTCAAACAACTTGCCATGGTCAATCGAGATTGAGCAGTGTTAGGTAGCTATCAATCGCCTACGTTCGACAGACGCCCAACCAGTCGTTGCAGCGGACGTTTGACCCGCCACGCCCTTTGCTGCCGCAAAGGGCACGTCGCCTCGAACGCCGCTGAACTCAGGCGTTAGGCATACAAGTTACCGATGAAGATCAGACACTTTCTTTACAATTCATTCCTCATAGAAAGTGGTAAGAACAAAATTGCCATTGACCCGGGACAATATTTCTCGATTTTCAACTTTACTAGTCTAATTCCACAAACAGAATGGAAAAGTATCACTCATGTTTTAATAACCCATGGTGACCCTGACCATCACTGGCAATCTGATCGGGTAGCGGAAGCCAGCGATGCACCAGTTGTATGTGGAAAAGATTTAGCAAAAGTCAAAGACGGCAAAATACTGCTAGTAGATCCTCGCGGTAAAGAATTGACGTCCTGGGTACCGTTTAAAAATGCACATCCGTTAGATGTTGGAGAATCCATTATTTTAGGTGATGTAGAAATTGAAGCAGTCAAGACCGTGCATGGCCCTATCAGAGTTCCAGTCCTGTGGTTCAGAATAAAAAAGCAACCTGGACCAGGAGAACGAGTTGGCATTGGTTCTGTAGGGTTCAAAATCAAGTTAGATGGTAAAACTATTGTTAATCTGGGAGATTCGATTTTGCAAAAGGAATGGGCAGGATTAGAGCCGGATGTACTGATGCTTCCTATTGGTGGACTGGGTGACAATACGTGGACAATGGATGTATCAGATGCACTTGAAGCAGTCAAATACATAGCACCGAAAAAGGTTATTCCGTGCCATTATAACGTTCCATTTTTGTGGATAAAGAATATCGCCCCGGCAGATGATGAATTGTTTAAACGTGAAGTGGAGCATTTGGGAATCGAATGTAACATCATGCAGTCTGGTGATGAGATTGAAATATAATGCCCAACTATTAAATCAACCGGACAATGGAAAGGTCGGCGCGTAATTCGACTACAAAGCTTCGTAGGTGGTTTGATGCGGCAGCCTGCCTTGCTATAGGCACCGGTTATTAAAAGCGTTAGGTGGCACTGAACGTAATGCCCAATCTCGTTGTGACCTTCGGTCCACCTGCCTCTGGAAAAGCCGCGATTGGTTCAAAGGTGGCCGAAGCACTGGGCTACCGGTTCTTCCACAACCATCTCACGGCAAATCCAGTTGCTGCACTCTTCGGTTGGGTGACCCCAAAGTTCGGCGAGGTGTTGGACGAAGTTAGAGACTTGCTCTTTGAGCGTGCGGCACAGGTTCTGGATATTCTTGAGTGGTCTTCACTTTCGTCTGGACCTTCAACAAACCCCAGGAGACCGAAACAATTGATCGGCTGTCTTCGAAGTTCGTACGTTCGGGCGGAACGGTTCACTTCGTCGAACTATTGGCGTCCCTGGACGCGAGGATTCAACAGGAAGGCAGTCCCTTCCGGCGCAAGCACTAGCCAAACCAGGACAACAAGGAGGAAGCAGCCGAACGACAACGGATGTTTGAGGCGCAGTATGCTATGAACAGTCCGGGCACCCTGCCTCTTGCGTATCCCCACCTCGTTATAGACACGGAGTGCTACAGTGAAAACGCCTCCGCGGAAATGGTGGTGCAGTTCGTCAGGCCGCAGAGTGGTGCCTGCTCCTTCGTCATGCGGCCACGCAACGGCATACCGCCAATGGGCCTCATTTCATTCTGGACCAGCGTTTTCCTGCCGCTGCGCGCCGCTTGACTCAAACGTTAGCTGCGTATGACTATACGTATCCAGCAAGCAAGAGTGGAAGATTCGGCGGCAATTGCTAATGTCCATGTATCGTCATGGCTTGCCGCTTATGACAACATCGTGCCGGCTTCTGTACTGAAAGCCCAGTCTGTAGAAAAACAAGAAGCCTTCTGGCGAAAAACCCTAAATCATAGGTGTGATAACGTGTTTGTCGCATTTGCTCCTTCTAACGAAGTTGTCGGTTGGGTTTCGTTCGGACCCTCTCGGAAAAACACAGCAACCGGAGAGATCTACGCTATATATATCAGGCCTGATTACTTCCGGACGGGCATTGGTCGCTCGCTCTGGGAGGCCGTATGTCCACGTCTTGAAGCCACCGGGTTCTCCTCAGTTATCGCTCTGGTAATTACCGAAAATCGTGCGGCACGTAAGTTTTACGAGAGCATTGGCTTTATCTTGGTACCTGATTCAGGGTCAACATTCACATGGGAAGGTGAGAGAATAGCTGATGTCTGCTATGAATATCACTTTGACACATAACTACTAAACATGGCGATGGCAGCTAACAATACAATCAAGTCGTTCGCTTCGCGTGTTGAGGCGTTTATTGTGGACGTTAGGCTCTGTCAAACAGGAACATTTATGGAATACCTGGAGAGTGTTACACCACACATCCCTTCTAAAAATATGAAGGAGAGTATTAGTTTTATGGTCGAGGCTTTTGGGTTTGAGGCATTAAACCATAGTAAGTTCTATTCTGAATTGGTTTCAGGTAATCAGATTCTAGCGATAATCCAGGCTCAGGGAGAACCGAATCAACAAAGCATTTATCTGCGTGTGAAGGATGTTGATGCTTTGTGGTCAAAAATCAAAAGGAAGTTATAGAAGGCGAAGCCCAAAGCTCCATTTAATCAAGAGTATGGTATGCGAGAAATTCACGTTGTAATTCCAGGAACAAATACTTTGCTGTTTATCGGTTCGCCAATAAAATTATAAGTTTATGAGGCTTCATGAAAAAGCAGCTAATTAAGGTAAATCAACTCGTACGCAATACTCGCTGGTGCTAGTATTGCTCCGATCATTTGCGGCGTTAGGCAAAAAATATGTCTACAAAATGGCAATTGACGAAGTCAAGATGGAAATATTAAAGAGGGTATATATTCTATTCGCACTTTCCTTGCTGCCGGTATCTGTCAGCTTTGGCCAGGTCGAGAGCTTCATATTCCAGGGTGTCGATCGACAATATCGTATTCACAATGAACAGGCAGCATCCGAAGGTACTGCTCCTGTGGTAGTGCATCTCCACGGCCTGCGCAATCGCGAAAGAATGGAAAAGGGACGCGAAACTCTCGATCTCATCGGATGGAAACCGCTTGAGGAAACGGCAGTTAAAAACGGCTTTGTGCTTGTACAGCCCGCCGCCTATTGGGGGCAATGGAATCTGTTCACCGGACTGGATAACACCAGGCTGGATAATGGTGAAGAATTCGACGATATCGGGTACGTTTTCGGCGTGGTCGACAAGTTAATCCGTGAGGGGCTGGCTGACAGGAAACGTATCTATGTCAGCGGCATATCGGATGGCGCCACAATGCTTGTTCGGTTGCTATGTCATCCGGACTCGCCTTTCGCGGCCGCCGTACACCTCGTCGGCAGCATGCCTGAAAGCTATCAGCAAGACTGCAATCCAGCCAGGCCAACTCCGTTCATGGCAATTGCCGGTACGACTGATCGAATCCTGTTCTATGATGGCAGGATATATCCATACGGACGCAGCCTGTCCATACCCGAGTTGATGGAATTCTGGCGATTGAAGCATGGTTGCACCGGGCAGGCGTACGAGCTACTGCCCGACCGTGATCCAGATGACAGCAGCCGCGTAGTATCCATTACCTGGAATGGATGCACCATTGATGGTGCTGTGAAACAACTGCGAGTTGAAGGCGGCGGGCATGCAGTTCCGGGTTTCAATCCGGTCCCGGATTCCAGGCGTGAGCGCTGGGGCGGACATAATCGTGATATAGAAAGCGCCGTAGAAGTCTGGAAGTTCGTAAACAAATTCACCATGAGCCTATGAATACTCATGTCAGGCGTGCTGAGAGTGCGATACACAGGCCCGATAAATCGCTTGTTATTGTACGTTGCCACCACCCCTTTTCTCCTTATGCCTAACAAGTCACTCCTGCCGACCCCCTCCGTCGCTGTCGCTTCTCCAGCGTCGGCAAAGTTCAACCGATAGACAACAAACGGAAATCATGATGCAGACACTGTCAAAGCAGAAGCAGATTATCGGGCTTGTAGGTTGGCTGGTGCTGAGCTTCAGTGCTTCTGCCGTTGGAGCCGTGGCCTCGATACAGGCCAGGTCTTTCTACGGCCAGCTTACCCAGCCTAATTGGGCGCCGCCGCCCGGTATTTTTGGTCCGGTGTGGACAATTCTATTCGCCTTGATGGGCATCGCCGCCTGGTTGGTATGGCGTACCGTTGGATTCCACCCTAATCGACAGGCGCTGACGTTGTTCCTGTTGCAGCTGGTGTTCAACGCCCTGTGGAGTTGGTTGTTTTTTGCCTGGCACCGCCGCGCTTTAGCGCTCGCCGACGTTTTAATACTGTGGATCCTTGTTTTGGCGACCCTTGTCTCTTTCTGGCGCGTACGCCCGCTTGCTGGTGCGCTGCTCATCCCATATCTGCTGTGGGTCAGTTTCGCATCTGCACTAAATTATTCCCTTTGGCAACTAAACCCTCAGGTTCTGGGTTAGTGGTATTGTTGCCTGACAAACGCCTCCAGGTAAACGCGGCTACACCGCGCACCCGAGGCGAGACGTTGGGCACTGCATGCACCACTGAGTCAAGCTGAGTAATTGAGGATTGTATTAATTAAGAATGATAAATAGTAGGTTGGCCATATGGCACGTTTAGTGGCATTAATACTGGCTTACTTCTTCCTGGTCCTGGCAATAGTGGGCATTATTATCCCTGGATTGCCAACGGTTCCTTTTCTGCTTTTAGCAGCATGGTTTGCAGCAAGGGGCTCTGAACGTTTACATAGCTGGTTATATGCACATCCACATTTAGGCAAGTTGCTTATTGATTGGGAGCAACAGGGGGCGATTTCACGTACAAGTAAAGTAATAGCAGTGTTAATGCTGATTACAAGCTGGATTGTAATGTATCATCGATTAGATAATGTTTGGGCGCTGGCAGGTATTGCGGTTTTATTTGTTGCAATAGCTACGTACTTGGTAAGCAGGCCAGAGCCCAATAAAGACAGGTAACCAGTAAAAATGTATTGTGGCATAAGAATGTATAACGAAATTTAAGGTCCCGTTTGTTCACGGGATAAGCGGAATATATAAAATCACACCCAACAAGGCCATGTAGTCGTTAAATAAGCTCGATGCACTCACTAT
>JABDPQ010000534.1 GCA_013042695.1 Desulfobacterales bacterium
CAGTCTGATATCCTTTCCCCCACTCAACTGTCATCTCTGCTTTGAACTCGGTTTTTCCAGTCAGGGTACAAATAATCTGCTCCGGATTCATGATCTCGACATATGCTGATGGAGTGATATCTGCAGCGGTCACATCACCAGGTCCTTTTTTCTCGAGAGCGATCTTCTGTGATTCCTCGCAATTGAGCTTCAGCCGCACCTGCTTGATGTTGAGAATAATTTCACTGACATCCTCTTTCACATCTTTCAAAGTAGTGAACTCATGCAGGGCTCCTTCTATCTTCACCGAAGTAATCGCAGCACCCTGTATGGACGAGAGGAGAATTCGCCTTAAAGAGTTACCGATGGTGGTAGCAAAACCACGCTCAAGCGGTTGGCAGACAATTTTGGCATATGAGTCGCTATGCGTACCCTTATCAGCTTCAAGTTTCTCAGGCTTAATAAGCTCGTGCCAATTCCGGTAAAAAGGTATGTTTTCGTCGGCAGCGTGAGTCATATAATCCCTTTGATTAATTTTTAAAAAGCGAAAACCTTTAAGCCTGTGAAGCGACTCATATAAACATATTCAATGGAGCCGATGCGCTGGGTACTTAAAGGCACTTCCACTTGATAGTGGCAAATCGTAATGAAAACCAAAATTGGCTCTGGCAATTTACCACGAATATCAATGCAATAATTATTTGGAGTAAAGTTCGACGATAAGTTGTTCTTGAATCGGCATGGTCAATTCTTCGCGATTCGGCAATGCTTTGACAGTAGCCTTATAGCCATCTTTGTTCAATTCAATCCAGCTCGGTATACCCCGGCGTTCAACTGCTTCAAGATTTTCGTTAATTAAGGTGTTTGCCCGGCTTTTTTCTTTGATCGCTATCTCATCACCTTCTGAGACCAAAAAAGAGGCTATATCTACTTTCTTTCCATTGACTATAACGTGCTTATGCCTGACAAGCTGGCGAGCCTGATTTCTTGACGAGGCAAAGCCCATACGAAAAACGGCATTATCCAATCTGCGCTCCAATAAAATGAGCAGATTTTCGCCGGTTACCCCCTTTTGACGCTCAGCTGTCTGAAACGTTTGACGAAATTGGCCCTCGAGCATACCGTACATGCTCTTTACTTTCTGTTTCTCTCTGAGCTGAACTGCATAATCAGATTGTTTTCTGAACCGTGCCTGTCCATGTTGTCCCGGTGCAAAAGCGCGTCGTTCAAACGAGCATTTATCGGAATAACAGCGATCACCTTTCAAAAACAATTTGAGTCCTTCACGTCTACAGCGGCGACACACCGCATCTGTATATCTAGCCAACTTTTCCTCCGTTGATTAAGCTATTCCTGCGTAATGGAAAACTCCAATCGCCTATACTCGACGACGTTTTGGAGGCTTACATCCATTATGGGGAACCGGGGTTACATCGTAAATCCGCGTAACCTCAAGTCCCGTATTGACAAGCGCTCGCAGAGCTGCTTCTCTACCAGGCCCAGGTCCTTTGACTTTTACTTCAACCTTTCTCATACCCTGGTCGGTAGCCTTTTTGGTTGCATCTGCAACTGCATTCTGAGCAGCAAATGGTGTGCTTTTCCGTGAACCTTTAAATCCGAGCACTCCGGAGCTACACCAGGCAATGACATTTCCCTGCTTGTCAGATATTGTTACAATCGTATTATTAAAGGTAGAGTAAATGCTTACAATACCTTCAGGTACATTCTTTTTAACCTTCCTTTTCGACCGACTGTCGGCCTTTTTTGCAGCAGCCATATTATCCTTTACCTATAGTGTTGAAATGTTACTTACGGCGCGCGGCTCCGCGGCGAGGGCCCTTTCTTGTTCTGGCGTTCGTCTTGGTTTTTTGTCCGCGGACGGGCAGGCCCATACGATGACGTCTGCCACGGTAGCAGCCAAGATCTGTGAGGCGCTTAATATCCATGGATACTTCTCGTCGTCGATCACCTTCGACAATATATTCAGTCTCAATAACCTTTCGAATACGGGTAACATCATCTCCGCTCAGGTCATCGCTGTTCATCGTGTATGGAAGATCAACGGAATCGAGAATCTTCCTCGCCGAGGCTACCCCAATCCCATGGATATAGGTAAGCGCCCGATCCATATGCTTGTTCTTCGGAAGGTCAACTCCTGCTATACGTGCCAAGGCATATCTCCTTTAACAAATGATTTTCCAGGGGAAAAAATTATCCCTGTCTCTGTTTATGTTTTTTCACCTTGCAGGACACGCGTACAACACCATTACGCTTGTATATTTTACAGTCACTGCACATTTTCTTGACTGAAGATCGCACTTTCATTATGAAAACCTCTACTTTTTCTTTTTGGCGTTTTTAGCTCTGAAAGTGACTCTGCCGCGTGTCAGGTCGTACGGTGAAAGTTCAATAGTGACCCTGTCTCCCGGTAGAATCTTGATAAAATGCATGCGCATCTTGCCAGAAATGTGGGCAAGTACCTTATGGCCATTGTCAAGTTCCACCCTGAACATGGCATTGGGTAAGGGTTCAATAATCGTACCCTCTACTTCTATTGCTTCTTCCTTAGCCATAAATAATCCAGATTCTCAGTAAATGTCCAAAAGGACGTAAATATAATACACCTGTTAGCAAAAGAGAAGTATTATTTCCCTGCTTAGATGAAATTTCCACGGGAGCTCAAAACCAGCGGTCCGTTCTCAGTAACAGCGATTGAGTGTTCAAAATGTGCAGACGGTTTGCTGTCATTAGTTATGACGGTCCAGCCGTCGCGTAAAACCTTTACTTTATGCGTACCGGCGTTAACCATCGGTTCAATAGCTAGAACCATGCCTTCGAACAATCTCGGTGAACTTCCCTCTTGAACGAAATTAGGAATTTCTGGTCCTTCGTGAAGCGATGTACCAATGCCATGCCCAACAAACTGTCTGACAACCGTGAAACCATTTTTCTCAACGCATTGCTGCACTGCCGCTGAGATATCAGCAATCCTGTTGCCTACTTTTACTTGCTCGATTGCCATGCTCAGTGATTTTTCAGTAACTTTGAGCAATTTATGCTTCGTATTGTCAATGCGGCCCACGGGGATGGTTACTGCAGAGTCACCATAATACCCATTATACAACGTGCCGAAGTCCACTGAGATAATGTCGCCTTTCTTAAGTTTTCTTCTGCGCGATGGAATTCCATGCACGACCTCTTCATTGATCGAAACACACAAACTACCTGGAAAGCCTCGATATCCTTTAAAAGCAGGTTTTGCATTCCGCTTGGTGCACAGGTCCTCGGCCAACCGATCCAATTCATATGTGGAGATTCCGGGAGCAACCGTTTTCTGCAGCATTACCAGAATCTCGGCAACGATCTGGTTGGCTTCCTTCATAAAAAGAATCTCATCACGGCTTTTAATGATGATAGATTTTCCAGCTGGGGCGCTCGCAGAGGCAGACACCTTTTACCTCCGGCCTTTGATTCTGCCCTGTTTCATGAAGCCTTCGTAATTCCTCATAACCAAGTGAGACTCAATCTGAGAAATGGTATCGATAGCGACACCAACGACAATCAACAGTGCCGTACCTCCGAAATAAAAAGGCAGGCTCAGCCTGGCAATTAAAATCGTTGGCAGCACGCAGATCGTACTGAGGTAAATTGCCCCAATAACTGTCAACCTGGTCAGCGCCTTATCAATAAACTCGGCAGTCTTTTTTCCCGGCCTGATGCCGGGGATAAAACCACCGTTCTTACGCAGATTTTCGGCAACATCTTCAGGTTTGAATTGTACCGCTGCATAGAAAAAGCAGAAGAAGACAATCATGGCAACAAAACAGACATAATAATAAACAGTACCAGGAGACATTGCTGCTGATACTCGCTGAACCCAGTCAATCTGTATAAAGCTTCCGATAGTAGCCGGAAACATCATGATCGAGGAGGCAAAAATAGGAGGAATAACGCCGGAAATATTAATTTTCAGAGGCAAGTGCGAACTCTGTCCTCCATACACTTTACGACCGACAACCCGTTTCGCATACTGAATGGGGATGCGCCTCTGGGCGGTCTCGCAATAGACGATCAGGCCAATTATTCCCAGCATCATCACGATGATGAAAGGAACAAAGAAGATTTGAATTTCACCGGCCTTTACCAGTTCAATCGAGTTGACTATCGCAGATGGTCCACGGGCGATAATCCCGGCAAAGATGATCAGAGAAATTCCGTTGCCCACGCCGCGTTCTGTCATCTGCTCGCCTAGCCACATGATAAAAGCGGTGCCAGATGTCAGGGTCAACATGGTCATCAGCTTAAACTGAACCCCGGGGGCAAGAACGATAAGTTCACCGCTGGGTCCGGTCATACCCTCCAGGCCGACTGCTATAAATGAACCCTGAATGATACTCAAGACAACAGTGCCATATCGGGTATATTGAGTGATTTTTCGCTGGCCGGACTCACCCTCTTTTTTAAGCGCTTCCAGTTGTGGAATAACAACGGTGAGCAGCTGCATGATAATCGAGGCGCTGATATAAGGCATGATTCCAAGAGCAAATATGGAGAAGTTCTCCAAGGCACCACCAGAAAACATGTTAAACATGCCGAACAATGTTCCCGCATTTTGCTGAAAAAATGCAGTAAGGGCATCACCGTTGATCCCAGGGGTCGGAACCTGCACACCAATGCGGTATACAGCCAGCATAATCAGGGTGAACAATAGTCTTTTCCTTAGCTCAGGAATCTGTGCTGCGCTTTGAAGTCCGCTCATGAAGTTAATCCCGCATCAATTACTCAGGTAAAAAATAGACAGCTTTCGAATCATTTCGTGTGTATTCAGATCCTACTCTGAAACCGGCTCGCTGGTAACAACGCTGCCGCCTGCACCTTCTATCAGCTCTTTGGCCTTAGCGCTCACCTTGTCCACTTTTACGGTAAGCGATTTGGATATTTCGCCGTTTGCCAAAACTTTTACCCCTTGTCCAGCTTTAACCATCTTCGCCTGAACCAGCGAATCAACGGTTATTTCAGAACCGGCATCGAAAGAGTCAAGCTGGCTGAGACTTACAATAGAAAAGACTTTCCTGAATTTATTTGTAAAGCCTCGTTTGGGAAGACGTCTTTGAAGTGGCATCTGGCCACCCTCAAAACCCGGTTTGGCACTATAGCCGGAACGAGATTTAGCCCCCTTATGCCCACGACCGGCTGTTTTGCCATGTCCCGATCCTGGTCCTCGACCAAGGCGCTTGCGGTCCTTGTTTGAGCCCTTCCGCGGTGAAAGGTTTCCAAGTGTTATCATTTAAGCCTCCTCTATACGAACAAGATGCCCTACCTTGGCAAGCATGCCTCTGATTTCGGGAGTATCTTTACGCGTAACGGTTTTTTGCATTTTGGTTAGCCCAAGACCGGTCAACGTGGCACGTATTTTCTTTGTGCTGCCGATTCCACTTTTGACCTGGGTAAATGTAATTGTATCAGCCATGTGACTACACCATCTCTATTTTAAAAATTCGTATCATTTATTTATACAAATATTGGCCCGGAGATTCCTGTTTTAGGCAGTAATTTCTTCGACCGACTTTCCTCTTAATTCAGCGATCTTTTGAGCAGATCTCAGTCTTCTCAGGCCATCGAGGGTAGCCTTTACCATGTTGTGAGGGTTATGTGACCCGAGACATTTAGTCAGAATATTGTTCACGCCGGCAGCCTCAAGAACCGCCCTGACAGGTCCCCCGGCAATCACGCCGGTACCATCTGACGCAGGCTTGAGAAGAACCTTGCCGGCGCCGTATCGACCGATAATTTCATGCGGCACGGAAATGTCCGTCAAAGAAACCGCCATCATGTCCTTGCGTGCTCTCTCGATACCCTTGCGAATTGCCTCAGGAACCTGGTTTGCCTTACCCAGGCCGTAACCGACTTTTCCTTTACCATCCCCAACAACAACAATGGCACTAAAGCTGAAACGACGTCCGCCTTTGACAACTTTTGCGACCCTGTTGATATATACAATCTTTTCTATTAGTTCCTCAGTTGCTTCACTTTTGGAACGCTTAAATTCAGCCAATGGGCACCCCCATACGTTACAAAATTAAAATTCCAACCCGCCTTCACGAGCTCCTTCTGATAGAGCTTTAACACGCCCCTGATAAATATAGCCGCCACGATCAAAAATCACTCTATTGATCCCTGCAGCTTTGGCACGTTCAGCAATTGCCATACCAATTTGTTTGGCTGCTGAAGCTTTACCTTTTTCTTCACTCTTTTGATATGCCTTGTCTACCGTGGACATCGAGACCAGAGTCGTTCCAGCTGCATCATCAATGATTTGCGCATAGATGTGTTTGCTGCTTTTGAAAACTCTCAAACGGGGTCGCTCACTCGTACCTACTAAATTTTTACGTATTCGCCGTACCCGCTTTTCCCGTGCAATGCTCTTGGGACTTGTTTTTGCCATTGTTATATCTCAACCAATGAAATTAGATTCACTATTTAACCGTTTCTTAAACAGCAGCCGCAGCGCCCGTCTTGCCGGCTTTACGGACAATATGTTCGTCTTCGTAGCGAATGCCTTTGCCCTTATAGGGCTCTGGCTTGCGAACCGAGCGAATTTCTGAAGCTGTCATTCCTAAAATTTCCTTGTCTATCGATTCAAGGGTAATTTTGGTATTATTTTCTACAACACCAGTAACGCTATCAGGTAGTTTAAATTCAACAGGGTTTGAATAACCAACTGTTAACGATAATGTCTTTCCTGAAACACTGGCACGGTAGCCAACAC
>JABDPQ010000543.1 GCA_013042695.1 Desulfobacterales bacterium
CTTTCTTAGCGGCCTCAAATTCTTTCTTGTCAACCTTCCATCCGTCAGTTGGGCCTCCTTTAAGCGGCTTGAAGAACTTTTTTGATAGACTGTCCCGGGATGAGTCAATTCCTTCCCGTGCATTAATCATCCGCATCATATTGACTCGTCTTTCCCCAACGGTCAGAAGCTCATCGATGGTTACATTCCAACCGGTAATCGCCTTGATCATCTTGAGAATCTGCTCAGGGCCATACAATTGCCAGGATGCCCCCCAAACGAATTGGCACATATTTGCGCTGTCCATCATGCTGAAGAGGTGTTGGGTTTTACGCACAAACTCAACCTTTTTCGTATCTAAATTCGTCGCAGGTGTCGGGGAGATTAAACCAAGCGGCTGGTAACGCTCTTTGAAGGAACCGTAGGCATCTGCCGTATAGCATAGATCATTGTCACAGCTCTGATGGTCTGTACCGAAGGGGCTTACCGCGTAGGCTAGCGCCATCCCTCTTTTGACCTGTACCATGTGTGCAGGGGTTTCCTGCCCTTTACTCGTAACCAGGAAGTCCTCGCCCACCCCAAGTTTCTCGGCGGCAGCGGCTGATCCTTCTGCGAGAACAGCGCCAAATCCTTTCCGTTCGGCAATCATGCGAACAAGGCGAAGCATCATACCTGCATCGCCAAACCGTATAGATAACCCATCGGTGTCACCTGCATCAAGTTCGCCCGCCTCAAAGGTCTCCATCGCCCATGAAATCGTAGCGCCGCAGGAGATGGTGTCTAAGCCATACTGATTGCACAGTTCATTGGCCTTACATACAGCAACGAGATCATCAATGCCGCAATAGCTGCCCAGTGCGGCCAGGCTTTCATATTCCGGCCCGCCATAGAGAGGCTCGACAGTATGATCGTCATCGCTGATTTCAACCACACGTTTGCAGCGCACGATACAGCCAAAACAGGTTTCTCTGCCTCTACCAGTCTGTTTTCCCTCCGCCGCTCCACGCAGGACAGTATTGTACATTGTTTCGCCGTCTATCTTCTGCCATCCCTCAAAGACACCACTGTTGAAATTGAAAGTGGGCAATCCTCCTATTGTCTGCCCGTGCGCTACCTCCGATCCTGTTCCGTATTTGCCAAGACCTGAGACGGCTGAATTCTTGATAGCGGTTGCCCCCCACTTGACAATTTCTTTGAGCTTTTTTGCATCGGCAACTTCAACTTTAGCTGTTCCGCGTACGGCGATCGCTTTGAGGTTTTTGCTCCCCATCACGGCACCCATACCGGTTCTACCGTTTGCCCGGTTGCACATGTTCATGATCGAGGCGTAGCGAACCTGGTTTTCTCCGGCAGGACCGATCTGCAGAACCTCAATGTTTTTTTCATCGCCTAACTCTTTAAGGATGACAGACTGGCTATCTCCGGTTGTCTTTCCCCATACATGGCTGGCATCCCGTAACTCTGCTTTTCCCTCATCTATCCACAGATAGGCAGGTTTTGAGGATTTTCCCGTGACGATTATCGCATCAAAGCCAGAGAACTTAAGCTTTGCCGGCCAGAATCCGCCACACTGTGAATCGCCGATTGCTCCGGTCAAAGGTGATTTAGCTGTTACCGTCATACGACTCAATCCTGAAACAGGAGCCCCGGTGATGGCGCTCAGGCTAAAAGCGAGGACGTTTCCCGGACCGAGCGGGTCAATGCCTGGTGACATCTGCTTAAGCATATACCAGAGGTTGAGAGAACTTCCACCCAGGTGGAACCTATAGAAAGACTGATCAGGTTCTTCAACCGAGATCTTGGCGCTGGTCAGGTCGACGTGCAATATTTTTCCCGTGTATCCGTATGGCATCGTGTGCTCCTCGTCGTATCAGATAGTATGACTGGCTCAGCTGCATGACATAAAAGGACCATGGCTGATAACTCGTGTCTGTTTTCCTCGTGTGTTGATTATGTCTTATGTTGGTCCTGAGTCACTGTCCCGAAAGTGGAGATGCAAATCGTCGGGTCGCCTGATGGTTATGTTGTCCATTGTTAATGTACCTTTTTCTGCGTAGAGTATTGTCAATATCCATCTATCAATCAAAATCCATGCCATGATGAGAGGGATTCGCGCCATTTTTTTTCACACTGGTCAAAGGTCACTGTTGCATCACTGAATCCGGGCTGCTCCCCCGACCAGGAGAGGTATTTTTATCTGTATTTCTTGAAAATAAAAAAGCTCACCGGACGCTACAATGCTCCATGAGTCCTAAATTCCTTTCAAAATAGAAAGATTGTACCTGTTGACATGTGCTTTATTACCCAATGTTTGCTTGAGTATGTTGATGTTTGATCACTTTTCCAGTCGTTTAGTCAACTTGCCAGGTTCAACCAGTTGACTTTCACAATTGAAAGTGTTTTTATTGATCATTCAACTATTGATTATCTGAGGGCGTTGTTATGGCATCAAAATACAGTCAAATCACCTACAAGGATATCTTCGATAATACCAGCAACGGTGTTGTCTCAACAGATGTGGAAGGGCGGATAGTGCTTTATAACAGACAGGCCGTCGAAATCTTGAGAAAAGGAAACGAACTTGCAGAGGGCAAGGATGTTGCGGATGTCCTCGCACAGAGCGGTCCCCTTATAAAAACCTGTATTGCTACAGGAGAGTCAAAACTGGGTCATCATGTTCATGGAAACAAGCTTAGTTTAGTAGCCAACATTACTCCAATTTACAGAGACGGCAACATAGTCGGTTCAATGAGCAATTTCCAGCCAATGCAGCAGTTTGAGGACTCCGCAACCAGATTGGACTCATACATCAAGCTCAATAAAGAACTGGCGGCGATTATACATAATTCGCCTGAAGGCATTACGGTGTACGACGGAGATGGCAGAGTAAAGAGCATGAATCAAGTCGCGGCCCTCTATGACGGCGTTAAGGCAGAGGACGTCATTGGCATGCACTACACCGAAATGGTTGAAGCTGGTATTTTAGATCGTTCCGTTGTGCCGATGGTCCTCAAAGCGAAGAAGAAAGTCAGTGCACTGGTCGAAGTTCCCAAAACAAACAAGACAGTGCTGGTAAATGGTTCTCCTGTTTTTGATGACAAAGGAGCTATCACACTGGTTGTTATTCATTTTCACGACATGACACAGCTGAACAACCTTCAAAAGCAGCTTGAGCAAAGCCGGATGGTGGCAGATAAATACGAGGAAGAGTTGGCCGAACTGGGCCTCAAAGAGCTTGCGGAACAGGAGGTGATTGCTGAGAATGAGATCATGCGTCAAGTCTACCGGATGGCTGTAAAGCTGACCAAAATGGAAGTATCAAATATTCTGGTCATCGGCGAGTCGGGGACAGGCAAGGGACTGATGGCCAAGTTTATGCACCAGAGCAGTAGAAGGGCTCAAAAGCCTCTTATTCAGATCAACTGTGCCGCTATTCCTGAAAGCCTTCTAGAGGCCGAGTTGTTTGGCTATGAGAAGGGGGCTTTCACAGGGGCTAATGACCGGGGGAAGGCTGGCTTGTTTGAGCTCGCCCATGGTGGCACCCTGTTTCTTGATGAGATTGGAGATATGCCGCTTGCAATTCAGGCAAAACTGCTAAAATATCTTGATGACTATAAGGTAATGCGACTGGGCAGTGTAAAACCAAAAGTAATCGACTGTGTTATTATAACTGCAACAAATTCTAATCTGCAGGAGCTGGTTGCGGTGAAGAAATTTAGAGAAGATCTATACTACCGCCTTAGCGCTTTTCCTATCGAGATACCTCCACTACGTGAACGTCCTGAGGATGTTTTCGAACTCGCCCATTTCTATCTCAAAAAGTACAACGCCCAATTCAAAACGAAAAAAAAGATCGGGGCATTAGGCGTTGAAGCCTTACAGAGATATCCCTTCCGGGGAAATGTTCGTGAACTGAAAAACATCATCAAGAAATCAGTTGTGCTCAGTGATAAACAAAAAATAGATTCATTGATTATTCAAAGTTCGCC
This sequence comes from Desulfobacterales bacterium, assembly GCA_013042695.1. GTDB lineage: Bacteria > Desulfobacterota > Desulfobulbia > Desulfobulbales > Desulfocapsaceae > JABDPQ01. Next base: position 3,969 of record JABDPQ010000543.1, read on the forward strand.
CCCTTCGCAAGAAAATCGTGAAGTTGAAACGATTCCCTCTCCTCAAAAGACGGTTAAGAGGTCAACAGCGGAAAGTTACGAGAAAAAAAGCTTGAATGACGAGGTCCTGCATCTGGAAGAACAGCTCATCAAGGATGCCATGCAACATTGCCGGAACCTCAGGGAGATCTCCGTGGAACTGGGCATAAGTGAACCAACAGCTTGGCGAAAAATGAAAAAGCACGGTTTGTCGTTCTGAGGGATACGCTTCCCCAACCATTGGTTTTCAGAAATGAAAACTGATTTTTATCTTTCCTCTTGTAAGTGCTCCAGTTGCAAGCAGTAATTTATACATAGCGGCATGAGTCCGAATCATCTTGACATGCTGCGTCACTCACGTGGGGTGACCTGCTCACAGCACTCCAAGGCTGCTCTGCTGGCCTCCTCATTCGTTCCTTGCCTGGCCAAGCGCCTCGAACTTATGATGTCACGTAAAGTAACAAGACACAAGCAGCCCAATGTGAAAATGACGATACTCTCGTTAGAGTGAGTCCGAGCCATGCATCCTCTTCAGTGCATTTCGATATAATTTTTCAGCCTGGTAGGAACTTCGCACAAATGGACCGGAGGCAACACCGGCAAAACCGAAGGAGAGGGCTTTGTCTTCCAAGTCACTAAACTCTTCGGGCGAAACAAAACGTTTTATCTGCAGATGGTTCTCGCTTGGTTGCAGATACTGCCCCATGGTCAGGATATTGCAGCCGACAGCTAATAAGTCACGCCAGGTAGTTTCGATTTCGGTATGGGTTTCACCAAATCCTAGCATGATTCCCGATTTGCTTGGCACGTTTGCACTCATCTCTTTTGCTCGGCGCAGCAGTTCTAAAGATCGCACGTATTCGGCCCGTGGACGCACCTCCGGGTAGAGGCTAGCAACTGTTTCAATATTGTGGTTAAGAACATCGGGCCCGGCATCAAGAATCGTCCCTAAAGCCTGCCAATTACCCTGCAGATCCGGGATAAGAACTTCCACCAGGGTCTTTGGACTGCTCTTTCGTATTGCCTGTATTGTATCGGCAAAAAAAGAAGCGCCGCCATCGGTTAGATCGTCCCGGGTCACCGAGGTCACAACTGCGTAACGGAGTCCGAGTATTGCCACTGCTTCTGCGACACGCTCGGCCTCCGCCGGATCCGGCAGGCTCTGAGGTTGATGCTCCACCGCACAGAACCGGCAATTACGCGTACACCGATCCCCCAGGATCATAAACGTTGCTGTCCCTTTTCCATAACATTCAAACTGGTTGGGGCACTCAGCTTCCCTGCAGACCGTGGTTAAATTGTGTTTCTTGAGCAGATTACGGATGTTTTCATAACCCGGTCCTTTCGGTAGGCTGCGTCTCAGCCACTTGGGTTTTTCTAATTTATTACTGCTGGTACATGGTGACATCGGGATGATCCTTGGCAATGGTTATAAACTTACGAGCAAACACTCGACCCAATTGACCTGCAAGGTCACTTTTTACATCTTCGAGCGTAACCTCCCTATCGCTTTCACCGCTCAGAGTCGTCATCTGAACTCCAGTAAGACCGCAAGGGTTTACCCAGGAAAACGGTTCAAGAGAAATATTAATGTTAAGAGCCATTCCGTGAAAGCAAACCCCTTGCCGAATAGCTATGCCCACACTACCAAGTTTCTTGTCGCCCACCCAAACTCCACGGTTTCGAGGATCCCGTGTAGCCACAACCCCACTTGCTGCCGCTAACCTGATCATTAATTCTTCCAGGCAATCAACATATTCGACAACCGTTATCCCGGCCTGACGCAAATGAATTATGGGATAAATAACTAACTGCCCTTGCCCATGGTAGGTGATATCCCCGCCACGTTCGATATGCACCAGGGGTATGTCATTTTTTCGGAGAAACTCTTCTGAAACAGTCAGATTTTGCCGGCCGCCACGTCTGCCGAGAGTGAAAGTGCCCTGGTGTTCCGTTACCAGGAAAAGGTCGTCTTCTGCCGTGCCGTTTCGTCGCTTATCGACCAGTTCAAGTTGTAGTCTGTAGGCCGCCGTATAGTCAGTCAATCCGAGATCGACTATCCGTGCGACCTTTTTTTCGTGAGCCACAGAGGCAGTGGTTTCTGAAAGCGTGAGTTTCATAAAGTCTTCTCCTCTTTGCCCGGACCGGTCCCTACCTGCAAAGGCTGGGTTATTCTTACGATCTGTCATAGCCAATTTATCCAAAGGTTCTCCCGGTGCCAGTGGCCGCATCTAATGATACCAAAGGGTTATCTCCTGGTTGCAGGTTTGTTGACGCCCATCACCTTGTTGATTTGGTCCAACGGAATCTTTAGGATCACTCTCCCCGTCTGTTTATCAGGGGAAATCATCAAGCCGTCCATGATGATATTTGCAAAAGCAGCTCCAGAAAGAAAAAGATTAAATAAAGTATATTTATTTCAAATAGATGCGGGATAATTGAAGAGTTGTGAGATGGTAAAAAAAAGGAAATTTCTTTCAGATATAAAAAATAGACTCAAATAAGCTTTAAAGAATATTTCTTCCTGAAGATCTAAAAAAGCAGTTTGGAGCAGTCGTAATTAATAACGATATAGTTGAAAGGTTAAGATAGCAACATTACCTTAAATCAACAATTTCAAAACTGAAAGGAGCGATTATTTTTTGTAATTTTAGTATATTAGACAAGAAAATAATTTCATATTCGAAAAATAAACCTCTACAGCATAATGCCTTCGAAATGAAGCTCTCACCTCATTAAATAATTGATATTATTAAATATATAATTTTTTTTGTGGAATAAAAGAGCTGTTTTTTGCCTTTTGTCATGGAACAGCCGGCGAGTTTGCTCAGTCGATAAACCAGGAAAGTATCTGTAATTATAGTGATAAAAGGTTTTATTCATTACTCTGGCATCGAACTTGCTAAAGGTTTAGAAATCCCAAGAGGGGTTACTATTGCCATAATAATAGGAGAATGAACATGGATCAGAAACAGATTTTCAGACAGATGCTCGATTTAAACAAAATGGCATTCAATAATGCCTTCAATGCCATGGTGATGGTTCAGGATCAGACCGAATTCCTGGCCAACAATATGCTGAACCAATCCACGACAATTCCCGAAGAAGGGAAAAAAGCGATTCGGGAATTGGTGAGTTCCTGCAAAATGGGAGTGACAGAGTATAAAAACACCGTTGATGCAGCATACAAGCAGGTGGAAAACTTTTTTTAATCAGTATCTATGCTTGATACAGGTCGGAGTGTAGGCGCAATCTTGAACCAGTTATGAGGGCCTGCTCTGACCTGCAGTGAAGCCATGTGAAATAAGTGAAAATGTAAATTACAGGCCAGACTGTAAGCGCTTTTTAACTAATTTGAGGCCCAATTTTCAGCCTATTAACAGTCAGAGCGAATGACTCCTTGGCGGTAAAATAGCCGATCTGCTTCAAGTTGATGGGAATGGATGACGCCCTCACCATAGAAAGTGAAGGTCTGGCGCGAGCCCTTTTGAACGAAGATGTCTCGTGCAGCATCGATGCTATCGATAATACACTAATTTCTCTTATCGAGTGCCGGAAAGAAATTCGATGTTCTTTCAGCAAACAGTGCGGGGAGTTATGAACTTTGCACGCAGGATTAATGCGTTACACAGAAATCGCTTATCGAAATACCAGCTGAAATGATTCGGTGATCGATTTTCACAAGTACAATTGTGGATGAGCATGGCTCGATTAGTCAATTGTACTTTTTCGATTAACCAATTGTACTTTTATTTGGAGCACATGATGCCAGACCAGTCAAAACTTTCACCCATAATGAACCCGGACGGCCTGCTGGCAATGATCGGCACCTCACCGGCAGACAATATCGAGGGCTACGATACTGCCGTTCTCTGGAAAAGCGAGATCATCGGTCGTCAGGTCAAAGAAATCTTTAAGCTGAAACAATTTTTAGGTGACATCGAGGATCAGGGAGTTCTTTTTGGACCCTTATCCCTTGCCGCCGGTTGGTATAAGAATATTTTACAAACCTGTGTCACGGAACCGGCCGAAACTCTTGCCCGGATCTTGGGTGCAACTGGTCAGGGACCTGATCTTTTTATCCAGCAGAACGAATGGATCGAGGAGACGTATGCGCGGCTGCTGTATGAACGTTGCGGCGTGTTTATGAAAAATGGCCACTTCGATCGATCTAAAGCCAAAGACTATATCGCCAGTGAACCAGAACAACAATTCTTGGCAAACACTATGCGCGAGTTCGCGCTGCTCGAAAAGGGCTACCATAGCAGAGGAATGACCCGCTTAAAGGCCCTGAAAGAGTTGTTAATATGCTTGGTGATGGTAGTTACAGAGCAACCCATTGAGAAAGGGAAACTGCCTTTCAAACCCAGGAAGCAAGATGAACTTGATGTTAACAAGTATCTGGAACAAATTACGATTCGACTGGAAAATCTCTACAACGCCAATGCGTTTGATATCAAAGCTTACTCAGTAAAAGCCACAGGTGGCAGGATCGGCTACTCGCGATATGAAATTGTGGAAAATTCACAACTTTATGCCTCCTCGCTCCGCTACTACCCATTGCCAAAGGGAATAGAAGCCAACGGCAAAATTCTTTACTTGCCCTTTCCTTTGGTAAACAGGCCAGAAATATATGACTTGGACAAAGGAAAATCTGTTATCGAAGGAATGCATAAAGCTGGGTACCTCGTTTATGTCTCGGACAACGGTGACCCAGGATATGAAGAAAGTAAATTAGGGTTGGGTTTTTATGGTAAAGAAATCCATGACAACAATCTAAATATCATATCCCAACACCACCCGAACCAAGAAATTAATGTGATGGCTTACTGTATGGCAGGTACACTTATCATGCCGTACCTTGCCCGTCGTGCTGAAGAACGAATGGCCCGTGGCGAAGCCATGGATATTCGCAAGGTAGTTCTCATGGCGTCACCGACAAAAATTGACGATGCCGAGAGCGGTTATGCACCTGTTCTGAAGATCATTCGGGAGGGACATGACGCCACCTTGATGGAAGATCTGTTTGGTGATGTCAACATTCCTGTTCAAGTGATTGAATCCGGTATGAATCAGACTCAAATGGGGGTCCAATATCACGTGGCCAGTGGCTTTTATAACCGTGCCTTGGATTATAAGGCGATCGAGGATAGCGCACCGTTTTTCTTCTGGTTGTCTCACGGCAGGATGTTCCCTGCCAGAGCACACAAGGAATGGCTCCAAAAGATTTTCCTTGAGAACCAAATTTATCGGGGCGTATTTTGTCTGCCATCAACAGAGCCCGAACTCGATGGCCAGCCGGTGCGCATGGAGGTCCTATCCGAGGCAGGTGTCACCGTTATGGACTATCGGGGTTCACGAGACATGATCTCTCCTGGAGGAGCTTGTGTGGCCAGTAAAATATGGGGTCAGACACCGGAGCACCATCTTGATAATCCACCGGGTGGGATGAACCAGACCGTGGAGAAAGATATCGGCCACATTTTTGTGGTCAGCCGAAGGCTGCTGGCCGAGTTCATTGACACCGTTACCGAATTTCTGGGGAGGTAGTGTTTGATTTGAGTTCAGGTAGTAAGGACAACGTTATAATTTTGTTATGAGCATTGCAAGTAAAGGAGTGATTTAATGTTAGGAAAAACGATAGACCAGCTTCACGTGGGCGATACCGCACAATTTAGTAAGACGGTATCAGAAACGGATGTCTACCTGTTCGCCGGAGTCAGTGGTGACTTCAATCCGGCTCATATCAACGAACAATATGCCAGCGGAACTTTTTTTGGCAAGCGGATTGCCCATGGCCTGCTCAGTGCCAGCTTTCTCTCCGCTGTTTTAGCGAATCAGTTGCCTGGTCCCGGAGCGATATTTCTATCACTTTCGGTCAGGTTTCAGGCGCCGGTTTTTATTGGTGATACTATTACCGCACGGGCAGAAGTCGCCCAGGTCGATAGTGCAAAACATCGTGTCACTATGAATCTTATCTGCATCAACCAAGATGAAAAACAGGTTTTAGAGGGTGAGGCGGTGTTGAGCCCACCGAAGGGTTGAAAATAAGATGGAAACAGTAACCGGCGGAGGGAGTGATGGTCGACACGGCTACACAGCTCAATAGGACCTGCGAATAAACCGATAGAGGCCTTTGATTATTAAACGAGGAACAAAAAAGGAGTGATCGATGAATTTCACTAAAAAACAGTTATTAGTTCTTTACACTAATTTGGTACGCGCCCGTGCCTTCGACGCGCTTTTTAGCCGTCGCTTGCAACAGGGTAGGTTGCTGGGTTTTTATCACCAGTCAATCGGTGGCGAGGCACCCGGTGTCGGTGGGTGCTCGTTTTTGCGCAAAGATGATTTAATCTGGGCACATCACCGTGGGCATGGGATTCCTCACATGGTCGGCAAGGGGATAGAACCCAAGTTACTATTAGCCGAACATACAGGTAAAGCGACCGGCGGTTGCGGTGGCATGTCAACCTTCCATCCGTTTGATCCCGATAATGGACTTTACGGCTTTTCCGGCCTGATTGGTGCCTGTTTTCCGGTGTCAACCGGATACGGACTTGCTGCCAAGCGAAATGGTAAAAAGCAGGTTGTGGTTTGTTTTTTTGGCGACGGTGCCTCCAATCGTGGCACGCTTCACGAGGCATTTCTTATGGCAAGCCTCTGGAAACTACCAATCGTCTGGGTGTGTGAAAACAACCAATTGTCTCAATTCGTTGCTTTTGAGGATTCCTTTCCTGTTGATAATGTTGCTGATCTGGCACCGGGCTATGGAATGCCGGGCCATGTGGTTGATGGGCAGGATGTGATCGCCGTTGCCAGTGCTGTAATGGATGCTGTTGAGCTGGCGCGAGCTGGCGAGGGTCCGACACTTATCGAATGTAAAACCCAACGCTTTTGTGCCCATTTCCTCAGCGCACCAGACATGCGGGGTGCGGAAGTTCGCTCAGAAGAGGAAATGGATGAGTTGAAAAAACGAGACCCACTTGAAATCTGTCGCAAGGTTTTGAAAGATAAAAAGATTTTAACGAAAGCCATTATCGATCGCATTGATGCTGAGACAGCCGCCGAACTTGAAGCGGCCGAAAAGTTTGAGGCCGAAGGCCCGCTGCCGGATCCTTCTGAACTAGATGACCGGGTTTATGCAAACTGACCGCTATTAGGGAGAAATAAAATGAAAGAAGTTAAATATATCCAGGCCATTCGTGAAGCTTTGGTCGAGGAAATGGAAAGAGATGAAAAGGTATTTATGCTCGGGGAAAATATCCGAGGACATGCCTTTGATCATACGAAAGGACTGGTAGCAGAGCTCGGCGAAGACCGTATTTTGGATACACCTTTATCTGAAACTGCTATTACCGGTGCCGGAATGGGATCGGCCCTCTTGGGCTATCGTCCCATTATCGACTATATGTTTGCCGACTTCATGTATCCGGCCTTCGCTGAGATTTTGATCAAATCCGCCCACTGGCATCTTATCCATGGAGGCAAAGTGCAGATGCCGGTGGTTTATCTCGCTGCGGCGGGGGGATATCAGATGAACGCCAATGAACACTCACGCATTCAAACATCTGTGTTTTTGCACCATCCCGGCTTAAAGGTTGTCCTCCCCTCCACAGCTGCAGATGCCAAGGGACTGTTAAAAACCGCCATACGAGACAACAACCCGGTGGTCTTTCTCTGGCACAAGATGCTGATGGTGGAGCCGGGCGAGGTCCCCGAGGGTGAATATACGATTCCCTTTGGTGTTGCCGATATTAAGCGTGAAGGAAGTGATGTGACTGTTGTCGCCACTGGCTACATGGTCCAGCAGGCCCTCGAGGTTGCTCAAGAACTTGAAAGCAGCATCAGCGTGGAAGTTATCGATCCACGGACGCTGGAGCCCCTGGATTTCGATACGATCTTAAAATCAGTAGAAAAAACAGGTCATCTCGTTGTTGTGGACGAGGATACCGAACGATGTGGCTTTGCCGGGGAATTGACTGCGCAAATTATCGAAAAAGGATTTGATTTACTTGATGCGCCGATCAGTCGAGTATGCGGAAGAAATATGCCGATTCCCGGAGGGTATATGGAGCAGTACGTGCTTCCGAATCCAGAATGGATCAAGAAGGCAATTGAAGAAACGGTGGCGTAATTTCAGGATCTGGAATACGCGGTCTCGGACGTAAAGCATGGTTTATGAGATACGTGCCATTGCCGATGGCATCTTTAGTGACAGAACACAGATTCTCCACCAAGCCATAGCTTTGTTAGATCCTTTGAATTGATAAACTTGTAAAAAGTCTATTCGAAGTTCCCTGATGGCTCTGGGAAAAGTTTAATCTACAAGGCGCAGTGTTTCGGCAGTTCTCAACGATACATGCGGTACGTCTAGGAGCTGGAAAAACCTGTAACGAAGATGATCGGTTTTTTTTACGACACCATCTTAAATTGAAAAAGGGGTGCAAAATGTCAGAAGTTATTTTAATGCCAAAATTGGCAATGTCGATGAAACAGGGAACGCTGACCGAGTGGTGTGTTGCCGA
>JABDPQ010000548.1 GCA_013042695.1 Desulfobacterales bacterium
GTGTGGCCACGGCAACCATGGCGGCAAAATTCGGTTTTAAATGCACAGTCTATATGGGTGAAGAGGATGTCTTGCGCCAACGCCCCAATGTCTTCTGGATGGAAAAAATGGGCGCCACGGTAGTTCCTGTGCACGATGGTTCAAAAACACTGAAGGATGCTATCAATGAAGCGTTCCGAGACTGGGTAAGCAACATGGATGACACCCATTATGTCTTGGGCACGGCCTGTGGTCCTTCTCCCTTTCCTGAGATGGTTTCCTGGTTCCAGTCCATAATCGGACAGGAAGCTGCAGAGCAGATCGTTCGTCAGCATGGCCGTTTGCCCGCTCGAGTATATGCCTGTGTCGGCGGCGGTTCAAACGCCATGGGAATTTTCAAGCGTTTTCTGGAAGAAGAAAGTACCGAACTCGTTGGAGTAGAAGCAGGAGGCCATGGTCTGGCAAGCGGCCGGCATGCTTCACGACTCTGCGGTGTTGATGCATCTCCTGGTGTGGCACAGGGGTACAAAACCATGTTCCTGCAAAACAGTGACGGACAGATGCGGGACACTCATTCAGTTGCAGCCGGGCTCGATTACGTTGGCGTCTCCCCTATTCTCTCGGACCTCTGGGAAAATAAGGCAGTGCGCTTTGAGTCAGCAACTGATGCCGAGGTTATGGAAGCGCTTGATTTAACCATGAAAAAAGAAGGCATTATACCTGCACTTGAATCAGCTCATGCCTTGGTCCAAGCGTTTAAAGAGGCTCCCGGGCTGTCGCCCCAAGAAGCAATTATTATCAATATGTCTGGTCGCGGAGACAAAGATATATTCACCATAGCCCATGCCTTTGATGATCCGTCCTGGAAACAATTCATCATAGAACGTGGGAAACAATACAGCCGTTCATCCTAAAGCCTGCAAGGCATCACTATGACATGGTGAGAATAATGCAACTTGAGAAATTTATTAGAACCAGGAAGAAAGAAAAAGAAATCCTGCTGATGACCCACATTGTCCTTGGCTATCCTTCATTTGAAATCAATCGCAAAATTATCCGCCAAATGGTCGAAAACGGCGTGGACTGTATTGAAATGCAGATCCCTTTTTCCGAACCTATGGCAGACGGACCAGTTATCCTCAAGGCAAATCAAGAAAGCATTGCCAATGGTACAACGATAGAAAACTGTCTGGAATTCGGCAGTGAAATGAACGCAACCTACCATATCCCTTTTCTCTACATGACCTATTACAATATCATCTTCAAGTATGGTGAACAGCGATTTCTTGACAAAGTAGAAAAATCTGGCATTTCAGGGTTGATAATACCGGATCTGCCACCAGAAGAAGGAGATGAATTCTCTAAGGCAGCTCGATCAAGAGGGATTGATCCTATCATGATCTACTCGCCAACTTCAAATGATAAGCGTATGCATGTTCTCAATCAGCACGCCAGCGGTTTTATCTATTGTGCCGCGCGTCGAGGTGTTACTGGCAAGCATTCCGAATTCGGAGAGGAATTCACCGATTATCTGGCGCGCTGCAGAAACGTTGCAAAACTGCCGCTGGCTGTTGGATTTGGCATTCAAAATCGCTCGGATATAGTCGAAATCACCGGCAAAGCAGATATCGCCGTCATAGGCTCAAAAACCATCAAACTTGTGGACACAAAAGGGGCTGATGCAGTTGGTCCCTTCATAAAGAAACTTACCGGAAATTAGAAGATGACCGACGCTGCCAGACTAAGCAAAGATCTGGGCACAGAAAAGATTATCTGGAACCTCACTGATCTTTACCCAGCAACCGACAGCAAACAGTTCAACGACGATGTCTCCTGGTGTGAAAGAGAATCTCTGGCAATTGGCAATGATTGTCGTGGAACTATTGAAAAGTTGTCTGCAAAACAGCTCTTTGACCTTGTTTACCGTATTGAACATATGGAGATTCGTCTTGGAAAACTTTGTACATTTGCCTTTCTCCATTTCATTACCCAGGTGGATAACGAGCAGGCAGGTGCGCTTTACCAGACCATACATGAGCTAGTCAGCACATGTACCAAAGAGACAGTATTTTTTGAGCTTGAATGGAATAAACTCGATGATGATTGTGCCAATACTCTGCTCAAAGATCCCCAGTTAGCGGGGTATCATCACTACCTGCAGTCAATGCGCCGTTATCGCCCTCACCAACTTCTAGAAGTTGAAGAGCGCTTACTCATAGAAACAAAAGCTGTCGGTAGAAAAAGCTGGACCACGCTATTTGAGAAGGTCATAGGTCAGTTGCGCTTTGGTGAACGCGGCCGTACCGAAGAAGAGGTACTAAGCGATTTATACCACCAAGACAGAACGATACGTGCTCAGGCTGCTGATGACCTGACCGCTGGGCTCAAGAGTCAGTCACACATACTCACACACATCTACAATACGCTTGCGGCTGATAAAATGATTAGCGACCGGCTGAGGAATCACCAGATCTGGGTCAGCGCCATGAATCTCGACAATCAGGTTAACGATGATACTGTTGATACCCTGGTAACTGCCGTAACAAGTCGTTATGACATCGTTAATCGTTACTATCACCAAAAAACAACGCTTCTGGGGTTTGACACCTTATATGATTATGATCGGTATGCTCCGCTGCCGGGTCTTCCCACTACAACAATAGATTGGTTGCGTTGTAAGGAGATGGTACTCGAATCCTTTGGCGAGTTTTCTGAAGTAATGAGAGCGTGTGCTGAGCAGTTTTTTACGAAATCATGGATTCATGCGCCGGTTATGTCAGGTAAACGCGGCGGCGCTTTTGCTCACCCATGCGTACCGGAAATACACCCTTATATAATGGCAAATTTCACAGGAACCGTGCGTGATGTCTCAACTATCGCGCACGAACTGGGACATGGAGTCCACCAGGTATTGGCCGCCGACAACGGCTACTTTAATAGTCACACACCTCTTGTACTTGCTGAAACAGCATCAGTTTTTGCAGAACTTCTGGTTTTTAAATCTCAGCTGAAAATCATCGATTCGCCCCTGGAAAAACAGGCATTTATTTGTCAGAAACTTGAGTCAATTTTTGCGACAGTGTTTCGACAGGTGGCCATGAATCGTTTCGAAAACAGCATGCATGAAGGAAGAAGAGTTCAGGGAGAGTTAACAAGTGAGCAGCTGAGTCTGTCCTGGATGCAAACCCAGCAGGAAATGTTTGGTGATTCCGTTACCCTTCGCGATGAATACCGGATTTGGTGGAGCTATATTCCCCATTTTCTCTCTACCCCGGGATATGTCTATTCCTATGCTTTTGGAGAACTGTTAGTGCTGGCTCTTTACGGAATTTACCAGCATGAGGGGAGGCCTTTTATCAGTAAATACCTCGATCTCCTTTCTGCCGGGGGATCAGCGTCTCCCTACGAATTGCTCAAACCATTTGATATTGATCTCAATGACCCATCATTCTGGCATCATGGACTTAATGTTATCGATAAAATGCTCAGTGAAGCAATCGAAATGTAAACAGATGAGCAAGGCTGGGTGATCAGAGCAGAAAC
>JABDPQ010000552.1 GCA_013042695.1 Desulfobacterales bacterium
ATTTCTGCAACACTATGCCGAAGTTGATATTTCCAGGAAATATAGAACTATCGTCACCTCTGCTGGAGGATATCCACTTGATAAAACCTATTATCAAACGGTCAAGGGAATGGTGGGACCACTTGAAATTCTCGAGCCTGGAGGCACCATCATCATTGCCAGTGAATGTTCCGAGGGCATGGGAAGTGATGAATTTATTTCAGCCCAAAAACTCCTCTGCCAAAAAGGTCCGTCTGAATTTATGGACATTTTGAACCAGCGAAGCAAAGCATTGATTGATGAGTGGCAGACGGAAATGCTGCTCAAACCCCTCAAGCAGGGCAACATCAAGCTATTCACTAGCAGCCTTACGGCAGACCAACTGGAACAAACCTACGTTGAGACGGTTACTTCACTTGAACAAGCAGTCGTTGACAGTGTAAGAGACCAGAAAAGCAACACGATTGCAGTCATCCCAGAAGGTCCTTATGTCGTTCCCCATTATCACCAGTCATAACAAAATAAGCAGAAGATGATTCATTTAAGTTTGGAGCAGAGCCACGCGCTGCGTTACCGATCAAGAAACAATACGAAGCGCAAAACTGTTCCGGGCAGTTGATCCTGATAATTGAGTTAGATGCGCGTACTGCTATCAGCTGCTTAGAGACAATGCCAGGTTAGCGGGGGAAAAAATCAGAAAATTCACTATACACTCGTGAGATGGGGATGGCAAATCCGAGACCTTCATACTTTTCAGTAATTGCCTTCATAGTGTTTACTCCAAGAACGTCACCTTTTTCAGTGATCAACGGGCCTCCAGAATTTCCCGGGTAGATTTCAGCGTTCGTCTGAACATAATCATCACGGAAACTTGAAATGACGCCGGAGGTAACCGAATTATTCAGTTGGAGAGGGGAGCCGATGGCAAATACCCGTTGCCCAAGTGTTATCGCTTTGCTGTCAGCTGGCTGCAGATAGGGTGTTCGGTAGCCGTTGAGTTTTAACAGCGCCAAATCCAATTGTTTACTGATTTTATAGAGAAGGACCGATTTCTCACTGCCATTTGCAAGCGTTATGGAGAAGCGACTCTGGCGTGACAATTTCTGGTTTCGCTGAAAAATTTCTTGACGACTTTTTTCAACCTTACGGCGCTGTTCTGCAAAATTTCTGCGCCTGGCGTCGTAATCTGCTCGCCATTTTTTTGCATAGCCGCTTTTGTCTTGCAAAGATGCCTGCAAATCGGCAAGACGCCGGGGATCAATTCGATTATTTGGATCATTGATGGCCTGGTTCAATGAAGACCAACTATTTCTGAGATTTTGCTCGTAGCGAACCAGTCGATTCTCTTCGAGATCAAGACTGCGTCTCCACTGGCTCAGCTGCCCATCGGCTTCACTGAATTTTGCTTCCACTTGCTTATTCTGCAGCTCACTGCCGCGAATCACATGACGATTCGTAATGATTAAGCCGTCTTCACTGACAAAGAAACCTGAGCCAAATCCTGCCTCGGTTTTCACGGAAACTACCGCCAGATTAGCCGTTTCAACGGCTGTTGCTGGAGCAAGTTCAGCCTCGAGAAGTTCGGCAAGATTTTCTGCTCTAACGCGGCTAGCAGTAGACGCTGTCGCTAATCTCTTTTGAGAGAGAGGGGGTGCCGATCTCTTAGTGTCATAGATTATTTTATTGACCTCACTCAGCGGTATGGTGATCGATCCACCGAACTGCTCATAGGTGAGGTGAGGGCCGCGGCGCTCAACCACAGAAGATTTGATGACTGTACCGTTTTTAAGATGTATCTCGTGGGCACTCAGCAGGCTGGTGATTGCCAGGCATAGTAGTATGATGCCCCCTCCAAATAAAGCCCGTACAGTCATGTTAGACACCTTTTTTGATCAGGAAGAACCGGGTAGATGACGTCATACTGTCTTGGCATCGCTACAAGAGCACTTTTATCAGCAGGAAGCCGCCGATCAGTAAAACCATAAAAACAACCGAGAGTATATTGAAATATTTATCGATGTATCGCTGCACTGGTTCGCCGAATTTCCAGATAAAGGCAGCCACGAGAAAGAAACGAGCCGAGCGGGAGAGCAGGGAAACAAGTATAAATGTTGGAAAATTAAGTTTGAAGGCACCTGCAGTGATGGTAAAAAGTTTGTATGGCAATGGCGTAAAGCCGGCCGCTCCTACTGCCAAGGCATCATAGCTCCGATAGAGCTCCTGTACTGTGAGATATTTATCCTGAAGACCGTACCAGGAAATAATCTGCTGCCCCAATGAGTCCATGAACCAGAGGCCAAGACCGTAGCCGAAACCACCCCCTAATACAGAGCCAGCCGCACAGATAGCAGCATATCTAAATGATCTTGTAGGCGCCGCAATACACATTGCAATCAAAAACACATCCGGCGGCAGTGGAAAAAATGAAGACTCAATAAAGGCAATCACAAACAGCGCCCAGACGCCATACGGGCCGGCAATCCAGGTCATACAGCGGTCATATAGTTTTTTTAGCGGCCCGCTTGCCTCTTTTATTGCATTATTTCCAACCATATTGGCCTATTAAATCGAC
>JABDPQ010000568.1 GCA_013042695.1 Desulfobacterales bacterium
AAAGAAGAGATTTCTCGACATATCGACAGGCCAAGTCCTGTTCCGCCATATTCTCTCGTTGTTGATCCATCTGCCTGCTTAAATGCGACGAAGATGTCTTCATGTTTGTCTTCACGGATGCCAATACCTGTGTCCCTGATTGCTGAATGAAGAGTGATGGTTTCGTCCGTTTCACTTTCGACATGAATTGAGAGTTCGACCTCTCCTTTTTTGGTAAATTTAACGGCATTTCCTAATAAATTAATCAGTACCTGTCGAAAACGCCCCGGATCTCCGTTGACATTTGCGGGGACTTCTTCGCCTATTCTGCAGAGAAGTTCTAGTTTATCACCACTTGCCCGTGGCCGGATCATTTCACATACATCATGAGCGGTTATTTCCGGGTCAAAATCGACATTTTCGAGTGTCAACTGACCGGCTTCAACTTTGGAAAAATCCAGAATATCATTAATAAGACTGAGCAGCGCTTCACCGCTGCGCTTGATTGTCGAGGCACATTCACGCTGCTCCTCATCGAGATTAGAGTTCAGCAGCATTTCGGTAAAGCCGATCACACCATTCATTGGTGTACGAATTTCATGGCTCATGCTTGCCAAAAAAAGGCTTTTGGCTATATTGGCTCCTTCTGCTGCCAACTTGGACTTACGAAGCTCTTTGGTCTGCCGGGCAATTTCAGATTGCAGTGTTTGGGAATAGTTTTCCTGCTGCTCCTGGATCGTTTGATAGTTTCTCCGGGTTTCCTCAAGCATTTCCTGATGTTTGGTCTCAAGTACCAGAAATTTGCGATCAAATTGCTTTTTCTGAATGTTCTGTTTTTTTACTGTTTCCTGCAGCTGCCTGTGCGAAGAAAACAAGGCAGCAGTAAGTGAGATGATATTCGCGAGATCGTCAGGACAGCTCCTTGGCTTTAATGATTGGAAGTACAGTTTTGCTTTTAAGTCCGGCAGCGGACAGGCGCAAAGACCAGAGTCAAGACAAACAGGTGCGCAAACCTCCTGTCGCTGATCAAGGAGACGATCAATTTCGATTCGTTCGGCCGGCGCCAGGGTCAGTGGAGGTGTGCCGGAAAATGTTTTATCCTGCTGATTGATAATCAGCAGGCTGCAGTCATATTTTTTTTCTGAAATAAAAGCAAGAAGCTGGTTGATTTCACCTGAGAATGATGCATCACTCGCAAACAAAGAGTCCTCATGGGCCATCTCAGCCCTCCTTGGCTTCGTAAATGTCTTGAGCCTTGCTCATCTCTTTGGGAAGATCATCGATAAGCACGTTGTATTCATCAATAGTATCCTTTACATGGGCGGCAAGGGAAGGTGAGAGTGCAGGGGAAGTCTCTGGAAGTGCAGTGTAGTTGAGCTGTCCGGTAATATATTCAGACAGCTTGATAATACCCGTCAGGCTGTCGGGCTCGACGGTATCATCACTGTTGTGATGGTCTCTGATGGCGACTTGGATAGCTTCGGTCATATTCCATTCCTGGGTAAGCAAATAGCCGATTTCGCAATGATCTGTTCCCAAAACCGCTCTCTCTTGTTCCGGCAGCTCAATCTCGGGGTCTACAGATTCGCATACTGAAATGAATTTTTCCGGTGCCACCTGTTCTTCTATAATTAGTCCAAAATCGTGTAAGATACCGCAAAGATATGCATCATCGCCATTGATGCCGAATATTCGTTCTGCCAGCATCTTACTGCAGATACTAACAGACGCACAATGTAACCAAAGTTTATTGCGGGAAAAGTTGGTTGATGAATCTTTCTCATTAAAAATATTTTTTAATGCTTCAGTCAAAGCGATATTGTGAATGTTTTTCATGCCGATAAAGGTGACGGCTCTGCTAATCGAGTCAACCTTCTGAATGAGCCCGTAGTACGGGCTGTTAACCAGGCGCAGCAGACGGGCGACGAGCGTCGGGTCCATTTTGATAACCTCCTCAAAGTCCTTCATTGTGGAGTCATCATCATTGACCAGCTGCGAGAGCCTGGTGACAACATGAGGAAGTGTCTTTATATCTCTGAATTTACTGATAAAGTAATGAGCTGAAGACATGATTTCTTGACCTGTATTTAAGTGGTTGAGCGCAGCTCACGTTTGCTGACAGCCTCGAGCTTGATGCGATCAAGAAGTTCTGCCAGTACAGGCTTGACATGTTCCCGAATATCGCCTGCGACGATGATGAAGAGAAGATCGTCGCCAGGTTTCAGTGTTCCACTCTTTGCTTCGACAATAATATCATATATTCCATTGTGTTGTAAAAATTCATTACGAAGTTGATTAATTCGATCGTAGTCAGGAATTACTTCAATGGCAGATACTTTGCTGCGATCTGCTCGGGACCATGCCCGAACTGTCCCATTATGAACAAGTATCATGCCAACATGATTGCTAAAATCAGCACGTGCTTTTAGCTCTGCAATTCTCTTGCTGATGTCCACGTGATTACTCCAAGATTACTTTGAAACTTTACAGCATAAAACAGATGAAAAAAGTACTCGTCAAATTAAATTTCACTGACGATAGGGATCTGCAGACTGCTTGATAAGGTAAGATGATTAAAATTCAGATCGTCGTTATACTTTTTTAAAAGCCAGAGCGGGAGGTCAAATTTCTTACGGCAGATGTCCCAAATTGTGTCACCCTCCACCACTTTATAGCTGGTGATTCCAACAATGTTATACGAACTGAAGAAGTCTTCCTGGGTTTCCTGGTGATAATCAAAACGATTTGCCTCAAAATCTTCGATGGAGACATTGAGAAATTCAAGAGTAATTTTCTGTCCGGGATGGATATCTTGATTTGGGGCAATTGTGTTAGTAAGTCGAATTGATTCGGGGGTTGCTTTGAGCCAGTCGGCAAATATCCGAATTGATTCATCCGGCTGAACTTCGATGGCACCGGAAAGAAGATTGTTGGTCCTGCGAATACCTGAAACCTTCAAATTGCCAATCACTGCTGAGTCTTGCTCGATAACTTGCTCAAGAACAACAGGGGATGATTTTTTACTGCCACTCAATACAAGTCCCTGAGCATCATAACGAACAGGTGTGATTAGAGAAGGTGAGCCATTTGCTGATGACGGAATTCTCAGATTCTGCCCGATTCGTAAGAAAGCCTGCGGGTTGAGATTGTTTGCCTTAATCAGGCTGTTGAGCGATATATTATGAGCTTTGGCAATGACACTTGCCGTGTCTCCAGAGCGTACCTGGTAAAATTTACTTCGCTTCTGCTTGGACCTGAACAGAGATGACGGAGCCCCGGAAAGCAGCCCATTAGTCTTGAATCGCACTGGCAGTTGCAGGACATAGTCAGCCGGAATATATTTGGTACCCTTGAAGACCGGTTCTCGCAGGGAAGGATTATATCGGTGTAACGTAGCAGGCGTGATATTCAGATATCTGCACAGGCGGGCGGCATCAACATAGCCTGGAAGTCTTATCGAGACAGTTGCCAGAGGTTTTGCCAGCTGTATTTGTTTTGATCGTTCCTGTTTCTTTGCAACCTTCACAGCCGCCAGAAATTCCGAATAAAAATTTCGAGAGGCAAACTTGAAATGTCCTTTGCGGTAATGAGTGAAAATCTTTTCATAACTCCCTTCCTGCACTAGTGCTCGTTTCATGCCAGCCTGACCGTAATTGTATGCAGTCAAAGCCAGTGGCCAGGAACCAAGAGCCAGATAGTTTTGTTTAAGAAACTTTGCGGCTGCTTCGGCTGCTAGGAGAGGATCCCGGCGCTCATCAATGATATAGTCGATTCTTAAAAAATTCTTTCCGGTACTTCGGGTAAATTGCCACATGCCCGCGGCTCCAAATTTGCTGAAGGCAGCCGGGTTAAAGGAGGATTCCACATGAGGAAGATAGGCGAGGTCCTGCGG
>JABDPQ010000569.1 GCA_013042695.1 Desulfobacterales bacterium
CTTGTCAATGGCGCTCTTGGTACGGCGTTGGTCACAGATACAACCCCCTCACCCTGGTCCTATGAACTTGTCTCGGGAGAGAATTCCGATTACTTCAAAACAGACCAGGATTGTTATCGTTTTCTCGGCACCAAAGGTTCACTTTCATTCCCAAATATGGAGGTCTGGTCCCACCCACATGGACGGGAAAAGGGGTGGTGGGAGCCCCTGATAAGGCGATCTGAGAGTGTGCCTTACTCTGCACCTTTCACGGCCCAGCTTGCACATTTCTGCAACGTTATCCGAGGGCAAGAAGAGCCAGTAATTACTGCGGCTGACGGCTTGATGACACTAGCGACAACTCTGGCGGTCCATAAATCTACTGAAATTGGCCGCTCCGTAAATCCGGCGGGGTTGCTTGAGAATTGTTGACAGGCTATGAGGACTAGATTGATGAAAATTGAATAAAGCTCATCTAAAGAAGCTTTCAGTAGAGGGGATTTGCCACTTCAGAAGAGGGCATCTTTGAATATCTGGAGATTTGAAACATGATAAAGCAATATTCACTGGCCTATCTCACGGTATATGGGTGTGCCCCGCCTGAGATGACGTATATTGCCGCACGCACCGGGTATGACTTTGTCAGCTTGAGGCTTATACCGATGGGAGTACCCGGCGAAAAGTCTTATCTGCCTGAAGACAAGGAGATGATCAGTAAAACCAAGGCTGCGCTCAATGAAACCGGTGTCAAGGTCCTAGATATTGAGCTGGCACGCATCGTTGATGATGTCGATCCTTGCTCATATATACCCGCTATGGAAGCTGCTGCAGACCTGGGAGCAAAACATGTTATTTCGAGTGCCTGGACCACAGATCGAAATGATCGTAACTTTATTATTGACCGCTATGCAGAGATTTGCGACTTGGCTAAACCGCTTGGTCTGACGGTAAACCTTGAATTTCCAACCTTTTCTCGACTCACTAATCTTCAGGAAGCTGTTGACATCGTCCGTGCCGCACGCCGGTCCAATGGAGGTGTTTTTATCGATACCCTTTATTTCCATTATTCAAGTACAGGTCTTGATGAATTGGAGGCGTTGCCTCGCGAGTGGTTCAATTTCATGCATATTTGCGACACCAGTGAAGAAATTCCAACGAGTCGAAAGGCAATGCTCCATGTCGCACGGGATGAGCGGCTCTATTTTGGTGAGGGCTGCATCAATTTTACGGCAATCCTCGGTCGCTTGCCTCCTATGCCCTATTCGATTGAGCTACCGAACATTAAGCGGCTTAAGCAATTTGGTTTTGAAGGACATGCTCGGCGTTGCCTGGAGACAGCTAAGCAACATCTGGATAATGTAAAGATCGGGGCTGAACCCGTTTGTCACGCTCCCAGCTGTTCACTGAGCCAGTGAACTTGGCAAAAACGAGAATGGCAAGTTTTAGTAGTACTGACTTCTGGCTCTCCACAGCGATGTCCGTTATGGAGCATCTTGAATTTTTCTAGGTTTTTGCGCTGGGTAACGCATTAATTGATGCAGGAAAAATTGGTTGACAATATTCAACGAGAGTTTTATTCTGCTAGGAGAAATATGATTCCGCTTAATAGGACACTCGCGATGAGCGAGTGTGTAATCGGAAAAACAAAAAAGGAGGATACACAATGGGAACCTTACTTTCACGCCGTACCGTAATGTCGGTACTTCTCTCAGCAGCGCTGGTCTGTGGCTTGGCAGGCCAGAGTATTGCAGCTGATAAAATTAAACTGCGAATGGCAGGGTCCGGTTCGCCAACAGGTACCCGCGCCGTTGCGCTGGACGAAAAATTCGGGCCTGCCGTGGCGGAATTTGCCGAGTATGAACCGCATTGGAATTCATCACTTTTTAAACAAGGCACCGAGCTTGAGGCGATTGCTCGCGGCAATTTGGAAATGGCGCTGGCATCGGCACAGGAGTTGGCCGTGTTCTTCCCGGAATTTTCAATCTTCGCCACCGGCTATGTTCACCGTGATGCGGCACACCAGGTTGCCGTTTTCAAAGATCCATTGATGGATCCTTTCAAGAAAAAGGTTGAAGACGAGTTAAACCTGAAGTTGCTGTCTGTTGTCTATTTCGGTGCACGCCAGGTCAACCTGCGCACTGACAAGAAGGTCATGACACCTGAGGATCTGAAGGGTGTAAACCTGCGTATGCCCGGTACCGACGCCTGGCAGTTTCTGGGCAAAGCGCTGGGTGCAAGTCCTACTCCGATGGCCTTTGCGGAGGTTTATACCGGCCTGCAAACCGGTGCCATCGATGGACAGGACAACCCGCTGCCGACTGTGGTAGACAAGAAATTTTATGAGGTTACAAAACAGATAATCCTGACCTCGCATCTGGTTGATTTGAACTACATCGCAATCTCCAAGAAAGTCTGGGATAAGATGACTCCCGAGCAGCAGGCTACCGTACAGGCTGCAGCAGACGCGACTGCCGAATACGGACGGGAGAAACAAATTGCATTGGAAAAAGAGCTGATCTCTTTTCTTAAAGAAAAGGGCCTGAAGGTTTACGAACCCAACTTGGACGCCTTCCGAAAGCACGCTCAAGACATGTATATTACATCTGATTTTGCCAAGTCCTGGCCTAAAGGTCTGCTCGAAAAGATTAACGCACTGTAATGTGGTATCTAGGGGAGTCAGCTTATGCAGAAAATAAACATGCTTAAAGGATGGCTTCTCAAGGTCGCTGAGGGCGTGGTGGCAGCGATGCTTGCCGCCATGTTCCTCACTTTCGTTCTGCAGATTTTTTCACGTTATATAATGAACGAGCCATTTGGCTGGACGCTCGAAGTTTGCCTGACCCTTTGGTTGTGGCTCGTTTTCTGGGGCAACGCCTTTGTGGTTAGACATGACGAGCATGTCATGTTCGACGTTATTTACCAAGCCGTTCGACCAGGCACACGGCGGACATTAGCTTTGCTCGGGGCGGCCGCCATCGTTATCGGCCTGGGATATTCGCTTTACCCCACATGGGACTTCATTGACTTTCTGAAAATCAAGAAAAGCGCCATTTTAAAAATCCCGATGCGCACGGTTTTCAGCATCTACGCAATCTTCCTGATCACCGCCGTCATCGCTTATGCTTGGCGGTTCATCAGGATTGCACGATATGGTATTCCTGAGGAGCATCTGGAGTTGCATAGTAGTATTTCTGAGGAACAACCGGAAGATACATCAGAGGGGGATGCATCATGAGTATTCAATTCGCCCTCTGTTTGGCCACCCTGCTGTTTCTTGCAGGCATCGGCACACCCATAGGTCATTCAACCATTCTTGCTGGGATAGTGTATCTGGCTGTAGGCGGACAGGACATCGCCTTAGCTGGAGAACAAGCCCTCTGGGGTTTGTATGACAGTTTTGTCCTGCTTGCCGTGCCACTCTTTATTGCTGCGGCAAATATCATGAACGCTGGTACAATCTCTGACAGGCTGCTGGCT
>JABDPQ010000578.1 GCA_013042695.1 Desulfobacterales bacterium
TCAATGATTGCGGCTGCCGTCCTGCTTGGGGGTAATTTTAATCTCCACAGACTTCATGAGAGGAAACCCGTCTATAGGGTCATTGCGATCGTCGTGAGTGAGCAGATTGATATTGCTTTCCTGCCAGCCGTGGGTCACCTGGGTCACCCCTGGCAAAATTTTCGATTTGTGGACTACTTTGACTGGAATGTCTACTGACCCAACGGTAGATGTCAGCGTTACAATGTCACCTGTTTTCACCCCGAGAATTTCGGCATCGATCGGATGCATCTCTATATCCGGGTTGGGTATGGCCGATCGACACTGTTTAAAATTACGATTGCGGCCATGGGTATAAAAGACCTTTCTGGCGCCTGTCACCATTACATAAGGATATTCGGGGTTGGGTGAGCACCTGTAAGCAGGTGGAACGTATTCTGGAAGTTCTGAGTAGCCGTGGCCTTTGAGGTACTTTGAAACAAATTCAAATTTACCTGATGGTGTCGTCAACCCGTCTTTTTGGTGCTTTAGGAAGCGTCTTGGTTTATATTCAAAACCTTCCGGGTGATCACGCAATGTCTCAAGAGTAATGGTGGTATCCTGCAGCAGCCACCTGTTAAGCTCATCGTTGTCTTTCCAGGGGAAATAATTTTCAATACCAAGCCTTGACGCAAGTTTTTTCAGGAAGATATGCTCGCTGTCGCACTCGGGAAAGGTGACAATTTCTGTTGAGAGGCCGATGATCTGGTGAATTGGGTGACAATGGAGTTCTGAATTTTCGAGAAATGTCGCTGCCGGCAAAACATAATCTGCAAGTTTTGCCGTCTCGGTCATGAATAAATCGCGGACAACGAAAAGCTCCAGTGCCTTGAGTGCCTTGATGACCTTTTGACTGTTTGGGTTGGTTAGAGCAGGGTTGGCTCCGGCGAGTATCATGCCTTTGAGCGGGTATGGTTTTTCGTTCAGAATACTATCCATGGCGGATATGGTGTGACATTCTTTGCGAAAATCATACAATACCGAATATTTATCGGCACCAATGGGGCCGAGGTGCCGCAGTGGTTTATCTTTATACAGCGTCAGGTCCCTCAGGCCTGGCTTTTCGGCGATAAAATTTCCCCCTTCGTGGTCGAGATTACCAAGCAAACCGTCCAAACAGGCAATTGCCCTAACATTGTTAATCCCGTTTTCATGATGCTCCAGACCGTTACCAGCGTAAAATGCCACCTTCGGTCTGCGGCTTCCTATTTCTCGGGCAAGGTGGACAACGGTTTCAGCAGGGACTCCGGTGTGCTTCTCGACAAGATTTGGTGTAAAAATTTTTACATATTGAGCATAAGTCTCAAATCCGATGGTGTATTTGTCTATGAAAGCGTGAGAGATGTTGTCATCTTCGATGAGTTGACGGGCAATACCGTGTGCGAGAGCTCCGTCCGTTCCCGGAAGTATCTGCACGAACTCATCTGCCTGTCGGGCGATGGCTGAGAGTCTGACGTCAATGACGATCAGTTTGCCGCTCCTTTCCCTGCCGTTGAGAATTGACTGGGTCAGGTTTGGCTGGGAATAGGGTGGATTGCTGGCCCAGATAACAGCACATTTTGACTTGATAAAATCCTGGGTTGCCCAATCACCGGTTACCAGAGCATAACCAAGCCACCTGCCAACATAACACTGAGAATCATTAGAAAAGTAATTGGGAGAACCTATGGCATGGATAAAACGGCGGTACAGATTTTCCTGGGTTAAAAACCCGAGTGCCTCCCCTTTCCAGACGCTCATACTGCGGTCACCCCAGGTTGACTGGATTTTTTTTATTTTTTCAGCAATCTCATCGTAAGCCTGGTCAAGATTGATCTCCTCCCATTTCCTGCCAATTCGTTTAAGTGGTTTCAGGATCCTGTCAGGAGCGTTAACCATATCTACGGCCAGCCTGCCTTTGACGCACAGCCGGCCATGGTTCCATTTATGCTCTTTTAGTCCGGTGATTTCAACTATGGTGCCGTTTTCCACATAGACGTTGATGCCGCAACGGTTGTCACACATCCTGCACAGTGAAGTATAATGTTCTCTATTCCCTGTAACATCTCCCATAATTAACTGATGAGCCTGTTCAAATCATTACTGGTTAATTGCAGAGATGGCTTCGATAAAATGTTGAAATATTTCGCGATTGTTTTGGCTGGAGTTTTGATCAGTTGTGTATTGCAGAGCACCTGATATACAGAATGAGACACAGTTTGGCTC
>JABDPQ010000584.1 GCA_013042695.1 Desulfobacterales bacterium
GTGGTGACTGTGCACCGGATCAACTCCAGCAAGCAATCTCGGCGCCGATTTCCAGCTGCGATCCTTGACCAGCAGCAGGGGCTTCGGGCAGAAGCGGACCAGCTGCCAACTGTCATTGGACAGAAAAGTGCGCGCCATTTTGGAATAGGACCGAGTATGCTGGATGACCAGATCAGCGGAATAATCTATCGACTTCTCGACTATCTGCTCATAGCGGGGATAACCCCAGACCAGCTCAGCATGCACCTGATAACCTTGCTCCCGTAGCTTGCCCGCCACAAGCGCCAGCTTCTCTTCCAGCCGGTTGCAGTGTTCTTCGCGGAGCACTTTCAATTCATCGCCAAAACTGTAGTAACTGTCATGAAGAAATTTCTCATAACCACAGGTCAGCAGGAACAGCTCTGTTTGCTGCTTGTCGTTGACAAACTGTAGAGCTTTGGTGACCTCGACCGGGAGCGCATCGACGGCCTGCTCCTCATAGCTGTCGAGTACCACTAGAATTTTATTGTACGACTGCATGCTTGTTACCCTCAATCTGATCTCTCGATCCGCCGAGATTCATCACAGCGGGTATTCCAGGTGTTACGCGGTATCTTTCGATAAGCTGTCAGTGTCTGTTCGATGTCCTGCCGGAATATCGGTATACGGCTTTTCGATGACATGTTGGTGTCGATGCCCGTTAGCAGACTACTTGACCCCTCTCTGTCCCCCACTCTAGCTCGTGCACAGAGACATTTCCCTAGTCACTCGCACTGGCGCAGTCTATACACAGATCTGTGTATGGAATAGCCAGCAGACGCTGTTCACCGATATCCCCGCCACAGCTGGAACATGAGGTGTACTCGCCTTCTTCCAGCCTTTGTAGCGCATTATTAATCTGCCGGAGCTCATCCAATCCTTCCTGTTCCAGCGCTCTGACCAGCGCATCGTTTTCGGTCTGCTTAATCTGCTCATTGAAATTAGCACTTACCGGCTCGTCTTTTTGAAAAGTGTGCTTGTGAGTTCGTTCAACACGAGCCTCCAATTCGGCCTTGCCGGCCAGCAGACTTGCTTTTACTTCTTCCAGATTCATCGACTTTACTCCAGCTGGGGTCCTGCGGGAAACCTTTTGCTCCCGTGCTTTGCTAATCTAAATCAAACGCCTATTATAGGAGTTGACCCAGCTCAATCCCGCAACATGCCTTTATTTTACGTTGGCGATATGACCGCGACTGATTTTAACGTACTTACCCTCAATATCCACAAAGGGTTTTCGGCCGGTCAGCGGCGCTTTACTCTGGAAAACATACGCAATTGTCTTCGAGACAGCAAGGCGAGCGTGGTTTTTCTTCAGGAAGTGGTCGGCGAGCACCAGCATTTCGCCCGTAAGGTTCCCGGCTGGCCCCAGGGTAACCAGCTGGAATTTCTTGCCGACTCAGTATGGACGCATCACGCATACGGAAAAAATGCCATCTACCAGCACGGCCATCATGGCAATGCCATTTTATCGGAAGTCCCTTTTAAATCCTGGCACAACCTCGATGTCTCTTTGATGAATATTTCACAACGCGGCATATTGCATGGTGTCACCGCCAACGACCTGCACCTGCTTTGCGTACATTTCGGCTTGTTTGAGAATGAGCGACGCCAACAGGCGACAAAACTGGTGGATTATGTGCTCAGAAACATTCCGCATGATGCGCCATTGATTCTGGCTGGAGATTTTAATGACTGGCGCAAGACCCTGCACAAACGCTTGACCCGCGAACTTGGCCTACATGACGCCTACCAAAGACTGAACAACAAGGTTGCCAATACCTTTCCTTCGTTTCGCCCCATCTTGCCGATGGATAGAATCTATCTGCGTGGTTTCCAGGTGCGCTCCTGTTCTATCATGAATGATCGGGAATGGCGCAAGATATCCGACCACTGCGCCATCATGGCAGAGCTGAGGCTGCGTCACTGAAGCCATTAGCCGAACAGCTACCGCTGAGAGGAAGTCTTGAATAACACGATTCTGCTGTCAGCTCTGATTGTCATTAGCGGCTTTGCCGCAGCTCTGCACGCTCTGCTGACCAAACGGGATTCCAGTTCCGCCTTTGGCTGGATTGGTTTCTGCCTGATACTGCCGGTGGCAGGCCCGCTAATTTACTTGATCTTCGGAATCAATCGTCTCCATCAACGTGCTCATCGGGCATTCTTTGCACGCCTGGATGTCGATGAATCACCCAGCATACTGGATCCGGATG
>JABDPQ010000585.1 GCA_013042695.1 Desulfobacterales bacterium
AATCCGGACTGAGGAGATGGATCGGGTTGCACGAGAGGGTGTTGCTGCACACTGGGCCTATAAGGAGGGGCAGAAAGTTAACGCCAACGATGCCAGGCTTTTCCGTGGATTGAAGCAACTGGTCAACTCGTTACAGGAAGTTGAAGATCCGCGTGAATTTCTTGAAACTGTTCGAGGTGAACTTAATGATCCTGAGGTTTACGCCCTGACTCCTAACGGCGAAGTTAAAGAGTTTCCGTCACAGAGTTGTCCCATTGATTTTGCCTTTGCTATCCATACCGAGGTTGGCAATCACTGTTCCGGTGCAAAGGTCAATGGACGCTTGGTACCTTTGAAATATCACCTGCAAAATGGTGATATAGTAGAAATCATTACCTCGCCAAAGCAGAGACCGCGAAGGGGCTGGCTCGATCTGGTAAAGACCAGTAGAGCACGTGCCCGTATCAGGTCCTGGCTGCGACGTGAAGAGAAAGAAAAGGCACTGCAGCTTGGTCGTGAGATCTGTGAGCGGGAACTGAAAAAAAATGATATGACCCTCAAAAAAATGATTAAGAGCGGTCACATCAAGGTGCTTTTAAAAACACTGCGCTGCAACTCTCTTGAGGATATGCTTGGCAAGGTCGGCAGTGGATCTATTACAATCCAGACGCTGCTTAAGGCGCTCATTCCTCCTGAATTACGTAAAGATCAAGAAATCAGTCAGGCCCAGACCAGTCCTGAGGATATGGCGGCTGCTATGGTCAGCCATCAGCGGGCTGAGGTCGCAGGAAGCGGATCAGTAATTCAAATAGATGGCATAGATGATGTGTTGGTGAAAGTGAGTCAATGCTGTAATCCGGTACCTGGAGATCCAATCGTCGGGTTCATCACGACAGGAAGAGGCGTCTCAGTTCATAAATCCGATTGTTCCAATTTACTGAGTACTGACCCTCAACGTTGGATGGAGGTATTTTGGAATAATGCCGACAGCCATCAATATCGTGCTGAAATACAGGTAATAGCAGAAAATAGTAAAGGAATTTTCGCCGACATCAGTTCTGCGATTGGTACAGATAATGCCACGATCAGCGATATTTCGGCACATACTACTGCTGTCGATACCGTTGAGTTCACCATAGTTGTAGAAGTCAAAAACCTTGATCATCTTCAACTTCTGCTGCAGCATTTGCGCCAGATGGCATCTGTCATTGCAGTTCGCCGATCATGACTGGCTCATAACGTTCTATACCAAGAAGCAATATGGGTATGGTGACACGGCAATGTAGGTTTTCTCTCGGCGACATCATTGATTGAGCAAGAAGGCCGAGAAATCATCTGGACTGGAAAAATATGTCTACACACCACTCATACTGAGTGTTAAAACTTACACATGCAAGGGAGGCAAGTATGGCAAAAACGATTACAGCAATGCATGCCAGGAAAAATTTTGGACAATTGCTGAATGAAGTTTCCTTATTACATGAGTCCTTTATTATCCAGAGAGCAAATAAGCCAATGGCCGCTCTTGTTCCAATTGATTCCAATAACAGTGTTGCCCATCCTGATCCGAGCGTGGTAAAGGCATTTCAGAATTTAGTCAAAAGAATTAAAGGACCACGTTCAAAAAAGCTCGAGAAGGCCATTCAGGAAATGAGTGAATTACTTCATCTCAAGCGGGAGTAGATATATGCCGTTGTGCCCCACGTGCGGCAATGACTCGGGGCTGAATGCTGCTGAATGTCAATTCTGCGGCACGGAACTTGATTGCGCTGAGTGTATAAGCAATACATCAGCAAGACTCCATAAAATTGTCAACCTTGAATATGGGCGTCCAACTGTCGAAACTGCATTGGTACGTCTCAATACTGAAATTGCCAACGCACGATCGGAACAGATCAGAGTAGTATCTTTGATACATGGTTATGGTTCTACGGGTAAAGGGGGAAAAATCAGGATTGCATGTCGAAAAGTTTTAGCTCACCTTGTTGAGCAGGGAAAGCTGAGAAATTATATTCCTGGAGAAACATTTCATAAACGCTACGGAAACGGTAAAGCTCTGTTGAGACAATATGCACAGCTTGGAAAAATCTGTGTCTCTGATTTTGGTAACCCCGGCGTTACCATTGTAGTGATCTGAAACGAGTTATAAGTCAACTAGTGCCGACTATACGCTGCCTGAGGCCTCAGATAGACTAAAAAAATTGTATGCATGTTCTTTTCTGGCTCTTTCTTTCATTACCGATTAGAACTACTTGCTTTAATAAAGACGTCTTCGAGGTGAGGGCGTTACCATAAAAACCAAAAGCGGATAGCTGATTTACATTAAGGAGATCAAATGAAACGGATATTAGGCGCGCTCATTCTCACTATATTTCTTGTGCCAACTTGCCTTAATGCTGCTGAGACGGCAGCGGAGAGCCCATTTAAAACCTCTGAGGAAAAACTCAGTTACGGCATGGGGCTGGATCTAGGCAAGTACCTTAAAGGATTGGGTGGGACCATTGACCTTGAAGTATTGAAAGAAGGTCTTGATGATGGTTTCACTGATGCAGAACCAAAACTTAGCCAGGAAGAGCTCACTGCGGTACAAGAAGAGTTCGCAGCTGAAATGAAAGCAGAACAAGAGGCAAAGCTGGCAGAAGCAAAACAAAAAAATTCGGCTGCAGGCAAGGCTTTTCTTGACGAAAATCTTAAAAAAGAAGGTGTACAGGTTACCGCAAGCGGTCTGCAATACGAAGTGCTCGAAAAAGCAGATGGAGCAAAACCAAAAGCAGAAGATACCGTAAAAGTGGACTATGTCGGTACCTTTATTGATGGCAGTGAATTTGATAGCTCGATAAAGCGTGGCGAACCAGCAGTTTTTCCAGTAAATCAAGTTATTCCAGGCTGGAGCGAAGCATTACAGCTTATGGAAGTTGGATCTAAATACAGGGTAGTCGTTCCAGCTGAGCTGGCTTACGGAGAAGCAGGAGCGCCACCCGTGATCGAACCAAATTCTGTGCTAATTTTTGAGATTGATCTTCTCGGAATAGAAGAATAATAAAAGTTTTTCAGATAGATATGAGCCACCAGGAGGTGCCTCCCGCAAAGCACCTCCTGGGTGTTCTTCTGTAGGTATAAACTGGATTTCTTACGGCATTACAACAGCTTGCTCAACTGCTTTTCGGGTTATATGTCTGACGTCTAGCGGTTCTGCAATGCCGAGTTCGTTGTGCGCCAGCTTAATATGATCAATATCCCTCCATGATTTTTTCAACAGCGATGCTCCATAGGCATCAATAGCTACTGGATCATAAGAGACGGCAATCTTGTTAACCGGCGGGTTGCATGTTGGTCCCCATAGATGTGCTTGAGCCATACCTACTGAAGCCTCAAGCAAGGAGAAATCAGGGGAACGGTAACGATTTAAATCAAAAACGGCATCATGGATCTGTCGATGGAAGGACGCCTTGCCCCAAGCTCCGTTACCTTGATAATGTGCCGGGGGAGCGCATCCCATCATGTTCTTCATGGTCAGGGTCACTTGTGACAGAGAATGTGCTTTGAGCACCGGAGCCGAGATCAGAAAGCTTTCGAATATAAGCTCAGGAAGGTACATCTCCGGCCATCTTGTACAAGATGCCTTTGCCAGGTGGCGACATGGCAGGTGGTTAAGATCAATCAGTTCCACTCGGTCTTCCTGGCAAAGCGGCAAGTAACCGAGATAGTCAAAACAGTGAAAGGTGTCGTATTCCAGAGAGCCGGTTCCTTCTCCAACCAAAATCCTCACGCCAGGACAGGCCTTAAGAAGATAATCGATCAGTACAGCAACTACAGATGCGGGTGTTGTGATCGGCGGGTCAAGTGCCTCGACAAGGTTGGGCTTAATCAATATTTTTTTTTGCCTGCCGATTGCTCGGGGCAGTTCAGCAGCCTCAAGCAGAAGCTCAAGAGATTCGTAATTGGAGCCGGCATGAGCACTCCAAACAGTTCCGGTATTGGGTTTCATTTTCTCAAAGACCATTCATGGAAATTTATTATATTTGCCCATCATGCGCAATATAAGGTGTTTTGAGTTTACTCACAAAGGATAAATGCGATTGCAGAGCTGGTACTTTAACGATCCTCTCTTCTTAAAAGATAGAGGCCAATTGCTGAGAACAGCAGATGAATCATTATTGAAGCAGGCAAGGGAGGAATGTATTCTGTCTTGGCAAGTGATTGCAAGGCACCCCAGAGTCCCCAGGCGAAAAAAGCCATACCGCAGCTGATCGGAATTGCAATGGACAAATCGCGACCCCATTTCTGATAAGATAGAATAAGAATTGGCAATCCGAGCAGCAGCAATGGTATGCCAAGAAGCAGATAGGAAATACGTCCATAAAAGTTAGCTCGGGCATTGTTCCTATCTGACTCGATTTCTTGTCGACCGATATCATAATAAAGGTCAGCAAGAGACATCTCAACTGATTCATTTTCTGGGATAAGAAAATCATCGGGTGATTCAGGGAGGTTTGTTCCCCAAATAGTAAAAAGTCTCGTTTTAAACGTGCCGTCGGGATTATGCTCTACCGTCTGTCCTGTTTTCAATACCCATAAGGGAGGAACCCAGTCGGCAAACTCTGCCGCAGTCAGCGTTTTGACATTGTAATTTTCATCCCAGGTTGAATATGAAAAATCTTTGAAAATGAGGCGTTCCCTGTTCGGCCATTCAAAGGAGTAAAACCCTTCACTGCCTTTATAATAATACCGGCCGTTCCTGAATATACCCAGAGGAACCTTGCCGCGGACCTGCTCATACCAGATATCATTGGTTGTCGATATAGTGGATGGCAGAAGAAACTGGGCAGTTATGAAGAAGAGGGAGGTGAAAAAAAAAGCTGCAACCAAGATTGGCCGGATAATCCTTCTTAGAGGTATTCCCGCTGCTTTAAGGGCAGTGAGTTCATTGTTGTGGTTGAGAATACCAAGTGTGATGACTCCGGACAATAAAATCAGAATTGGTCCAAGCTGATCTACAATGAAGGGGATATTGAGTAGGAAAAATTCTATAATCAGAGACATTGGCTTACCTGCTTCAGAGAATTCATCAAATTTTTCAAAAAAATCGATCAATAAGTACACAGAAACAAAGCCGATATTTATGGTGAAAAAAAAGCGGGTAAATTGAACAAGAAGGTAACGAGTGAGCAACTGCATGTATTACAGAAGCCTCTGGGTACTGAGAAGACGACTGGAGATAATAAAACCGGCAGCTACGAGTGCTAATCCCAAAACGTTGCTGGCCAACATATAAAGAACGGCGTATAGCGGTTCACCCGCTCTGAAATACTGTATGTTTTCACGCGCATAGGTGGAAAATGTCGTGAAGCCTCCTAGAAAGCCGGTGAAGATAAAAAGTCTAAACTCGTTGCTCAGAGGAACTCTTTCGAAATATCCCCAAAGAAGTCCGATCAATAGACAGCCGATCAGATTTGCTGATAGGGTTTCAATCGGAAATCTAGATTTTCCGAGACGCTCAACAAAAACTGCTATGAGATAGCGGCTGACCGAGCCAATTGCGCCACCGATCGCCACCGCTAGAAATTTGTTCATAATTAATAATATTCTTGAGTTATCCAGAGTCTACAGGATATTCTGGATATCTTTAACAGGCTGAACCATTAGGTACCATTACCGTGTATTTCCGTCAAGCAGAAGGGTAATTCAGTTGACACAGTATCACTGAAAATACCTCGTACTAAAATTGATTTACACTCATATTGTTGTTTAATTACAGTGCGTTATGGTGTTTTCTCTTGCTTGCATTTGTGTGTTAGACTATGGTATAGTATTTCTCTGTGTGGCTGTTTGGCAACCCGGAACTTGGTTTGTTGTTAAACAGCTTTTCTGTCTCGTGGCTCACCGGAACCTTTCGAGATTTAAATCAACAGGAGATGGCTGACAACTGTATTGCAGATTCAAGCTGGCATAACTTGAGGGTGAGAGAAATCTGCCGATACTCCGGTGGAGGGGGTATCGAGGCCAAGAGCTGTTTTAGATGTGTCTTTTTCAGCGCTACCATTCGGTCAATAAAGTTTGTCACGGTTACCATTAATTGCGAAAAAGAGAAAACCAAACGGTTTTTTACACTGTGAACAGTCTTATAAAAAATCTGCTAAGATTCGATTAGAGGAGTTTTGGGATGTATTTGAAAAAGATGATAGCGTTCTCGTCGTAATCAACGCAGATCCTGACTCTCTTGCCTGTGCCATGGCGATTAAGCGTCTACTCAGGTATCGTGTAAGATATGTTACTATAGCCCATCCAAATGAAATCAGCCGTCTTAACAATGTTGAGATGGTAGAGCGTTTACGAATACCTCTTGAAAAGCTTAATCTCGTAAAACTTGATGATTTTTCAAAAAAAGTAATGGTTGATTCTCAGCCCGACCATTTAAA